>DASQQH010000265.1:0-6378 GCA_035643555.1 Acidimicrobiales bacterium
TCTGCCTGCTGGGTGGCCTCGTCTCGGCGGTGACCATCCGCGCGGGGGTACAGGTGCGCCACACTCCGTTGCCAGGCATCTATCACGCCTGCGCTGATCCCTGCGTGAGGCAGAGCCCACCGACCGACGGTCAGGGGATCAGTGGGAAGCAGGGGGGTCATCCGTAGGGGTAGCGGTCCAACTCCCCCCTCCATCGTCGCCGTGGGGGTCGAAGATCGAAGCGCGGTGATCGCAACAACCTGGGTCCGGCGACCCGACCCCGCCCGGCAAGGCCCTACGGGGAGAGCACCATCGTGGTCACCCTCACCCCCCACCCGGGACTGCGTGTCGTCGGGGGATCCTGTCCCGATTCTCGGAAGGCTCATGACCGCCACCGGCCTCGGCGAGAGAAAGAGATCCCCTCGACGTGCCGCCGCAGAAGAAGGTGAGCTGATCAACCTGCAAGGGTGGCAGGAAGGGCGAAGGCCATTCTTCGGTTGCACCTGAAGTCCTGCTCCGAGCACTGATAGCGCCCACGAGTGCGTCACAGGAGGCCATTCGAGTTGTGGGGATCCCGTAGGGGGTGGGTAGTGGTATCGCCACAAGAACTGGCATAGGCATTGCCCACCGCTCGCACGCCCAGTACTCTCTGGGTACTTCATTGGCACCGAGAAGGTTGGGATCCCTGGGCCGTGGAGCAATGGAGATGGGGATTGTACGCGCACAGCCCCGCTGTCCCGAGGGCTCGGCGCCGGAAGATGGAGCGTTACCGGGGTGAACATCCCGCTCACCAACAACCGACACTCGCCGCTGCCCGCCGGCAGATCGGTTCGGTGGCCGGATACCCGCCGGTAGTGCCGGACCAGCGTCGGGACATCGACAGACGTCCCGAGACCGCGGACTCTGACGTTGCCCCCCAGGCGGCCACGGATATAGGCGTGGCGAGGTCACCTTGTGTCGACGTAGGGTTTCCCCCTCGGCCGCCCCGACAACCGGTTCGACCCACGGCCCGCAGCTCGGGTTCCGGAGCTGACCGGGAGAGGGGCTGCGACTTGTCAGCAGTACCCGCTCTGGGGGGGAAACCGTCGGCCGGAGGCCGCGCTATGGGAGTTGTGGGTGGTGGCCCCAGCAGGTATAGTCGCCTTGATACGGCGCCGCAGGCGGGGACTCCCGCGAGGTCATATCGGGACCACAGGGCGTCGCCCGGTGTCAAGAAGAGACCGCCTGGCGTGGCGCGAAGCCGTGGGCGGTGGGCCAGTTCTGGCGCGGTGACCGGTCGTGGATGAGGGTCGGCGAGACGTCCTTCACCACGCCGATCCGGTGGGGAAGACGATCGCCTCAATGACCGAGGTGGCTGTCTACGAGGCGATCCTGGCGAGCTTGCCGGAGATGTCCGTGTTCGCCTTCGACCCAGACCTCCGGTTGCGGCTGGTGGCCGGTGCGGCGATCACCCGGCTGGGATGGCGGCTGGAGGAGCTCCTCGGCCGATGCCCGTCTGAGCTGCTCGAACCTGACCCCGGCACAGCCCTGGAGGACGACATGCGGGCTGCGCTAGTCGGGGATACCCGCGCCTTCGAGCTACCCGGGGTCCGCTGGGTCGATGCCTACTGGCGCAATACCGTGTCGCCACTGATGACTCCGACTGGAGCGATCGTCGGCGGGATCATCGTCAGCCAGGACGTGGGCGCCGCTCGCCGCGCAGAGCAGGATCGCCGGCGCCTGGAGCAGTCCGCGAAGACAGCCGAGGAAGCCGCGCGCGTGGAGCGGTGGCAGCGTGAGCGGATCGAGTTCCTCGCCAGCATCAACGAGATCCTCGTCGGATGCGAGACGCGTCAGGCTGTGATGTCTGCCATTGCCCGGGCGGCCGTACCGCGCCTCGGTGACTGGTGCTCGGTCTCGGTGTTCCTGGATCCTCGCGATTCCGAGCCCACGGTGGAGGTCGCCCACGTCGAGCCGGCCATGGTCTCCTACGCCAAGGCCCTGCAGTCCCGCTTCCCCTACGACCGCGACAGTCCCCATGGGGTCCCAGCCGTCATGCGCACCGGCCAAGCCGAGTTCTACCCCGACATCGATGACGAACTCCTCGAGGCCCTCGGCCTCCTTCCCGACGCAGTGGGCGTCGTGCGCCGTCTTTCCCTACGTTCGTCGATCCTCGTGCCCCTCGAGGTCGGGGGGGAGCGCCTGGGTGCCTTGGGGTTTGTCATCACGGGTGAGGGCCGCCGGTTCGAACCCGAAGATCTGACGCTAGCCAAGGCGGTCGCCGGGCGGGTCAGCGTTGCCCTGGAGAACCGGGGACTGCTCGAGACAGAACGGGACATCGCGTCCACTCTGCAGGCCAGCCTCCTTCCGAAAACCCTCCCAGACGTGCCCGGGGTCGACCTTGCCGTTCGCCACTGGCCCTACCTCCAGGGAACGCAAGTGGGAGGCGACTTCTATGATGTGTTCCCACTCCAAGAGGCGCCCGGGCACGCGATCGTCATCGGCGACGTGTGCGGTACCGGCCCTGCTTCCGCGGCGGTCACAGCCGTGGCCCGGCACACCATCCGCGGGGCAGCATGGCACGGTGACGACCACTGCGAGGTCCTGAATCGCTGCAATCAGGCGCTGCTAGCCAGCTGTTCCGACATCTTTTGCACCGTCACCTACGCCACCATCATGCCGAGCCCCACGGGGCAGCGACTCACGGTCGCTTCCGGAGGACACCCCCTTCCACTGTTGGTCCGCGAACAGCAGGCGCCGACGACAATCGGCCACGCAGGCACGCTCCTGGGGGTCTTCAATCACACTGAGCACAGCAGCACTACGGCGGAGCTTCGTCCTGGCGATACGGTCATCTTCTACACCGACGGGGCGTACGACCTGCCCGCTCCCCAGGGCCTCCATGTGGATGAGCTCGTGGAGCTTCTGACTGAGGCGGCCACATCCCGCAGCGCCAGCACAGCCGAGGCCACCGCCGAAGGGATCGCCGCCCGCCTCAACGCCCATGCACCTTTCAGGCTCCGGGCTGACGACACCGCGGTGGTCGTCGCCCGCATCCGATGAAGAACCCGAACCAGGAGCGGCCAAGTACCCGCTGCCGGGGAACCTGTCCCCAGCAGTCACCGTGCTCCGTTAGTCCTGGAAGCATCAGACAGGAACGCCTCTAGTATCTCGCACGCAAGGGGCGATATTGTCCCGACCCGGCAGGACCATCCTGAACAGGTGCGTCGAAGCAAGAGCCACTGGTCTGGCTGGCGCGCCGCAGGTCGGCACGCCGATACAGGCTGGCACCGCCTTGCAGCGATGGTCGCGCGGACGTACCTTCTGCGCCCTGGGGTCGTGCCACCCGTATCGACTCCTGCACGCCTTCAACGATATCTGCGTTGCCCAATGTTATCGAAACGTCTGTTCGCTTGGTTAGCGGTTTTCATTCATTAGCCTGAGCCAGCCGTAGGCGTCGGATCGTCCACGTCTCGCCCGGAGCATCTGGCGGTTGAAAGCCCTCGACGTGGCGCGCCGCCATTCGCGGTATGGTCCCCTTGTGGTCGGTAAGAGACATAGGTTGTGGCGGGGACTACGATGTTGCGATACGTCCGTCGTTGAAGTAGATGTTAGGAGACCCATACGGCAGGCCAGCTGCAAAGGGGTCGCTTATGGGGCGTATCGAGACGGGCAGGGAGGCCACGTCACGGGCCCACGGCCAGAGCGCGGTAAGGAGGATCCCGATACGTCGTCAAGGACCTGCTTTCCGAGCAAAGTCAGCGGACGAGCGACGGAATGGCGGTCGGCACGACGGACACCCACCGGGTACCCCCCAGGGGAGGTGCGGTAAGGGGCAACACCACCTCGATACCGATTGACCAAGGTGGGCTCGAAGGTGTCTTCAACTTCCTCGGCGCCAGTAACTACCCCCCCGCACCACGGCTGCTAGGGACTTTCGACCCTACCCATCCCGACACTGGGACCGCATGATAGGAGATCACCTTACAGGGGGGGACAGGAGGAAAGGAAAGAGAGACTGCACCGTCTCGCAAGGGAGGGAGCTATCAAGGTCCTCTTGGCGTATGCCACCTGCCACGGGTCCACCGAGAGCATTGCCCGGCACATCGCTCGGCGCATCGATCCGTCCGGCGCCATGGTTGAGTGCGTGGCTATGCGCAACGTAGAAGACGTGACATCCTACGATGCGTTCGTCCTCGGAAGTGCGGTACACGATCAGGCCTGGCTTCCTGAAGCGGCCGAGTTTGTTACCCGGTTCGGGGAGGTACTGGTCGGGCGACCCGTGTGGCTGTTCAGCGTCGGTATGCCGGCGGCCCTACCTGGACGTATCCGGGGCTGGGCCATGCAGGAGGAGGGCTTCATCCTCGCCAAGCTCGCTGCCGATCTGTCCCCCTGTGCTCATCGACTCCTGTCAGGAGTCGTTCGACGGGAGCACCTGACCTCCGGGGGGCGGATGAAGTTCCGCCTCATGGGCGGTCGCTATGGTGACTTCCGGGATTGGGACGAGATCGAGGAATGGGCTACACTGGTCGCCCAGGGGCTCGAGGAATTGCTTGCCACGGATCGTCGTCCATGAAGCGACATCAGGTCGGAGTCCGTGTTGTTGCCCTAGCCGGAATTTGTGCAGTGCCGGTGCTGTACGCTTTGGAGGTTCGACCGCGGCTACTTACCTGGGGTGCGACACCGGAAGAGATCGGCAGTGACTACCGCGGTGAGGAACTGCTACCCGAAGCGGACGGTTGCTCGACCATGGCCACTACCCTCCCGGCACCGCCGGAGCAGGTCTGGCCCTGGCTGGTGCAGATGGGCTATGACCGCGCCGGATGGTACAGCTGGGACAGGCTGGACCGCGGGGGGGTGCCGAGCGCGGATCGCATCGTTCCTGAGTGGCAGGACCTGCAGGACGGGCAGCGTCTTAACGTGGCGCGTAGTGGGCGGAACTGGTTCACCGTGGCCGGACTGGAGCCCAGACGGACCTTGGTGCTGCGATCGAGTACCGCGTTGCCCTCCGGCCGTCCCTTCGACCCCGGGTCGTCTCCCCTGCCCTGGGCTTATCTGGACGGGATCTGGGGCTTCCATCTGCGACCCGCCTCTGGTGACCGGACCCGGCTGGTGATCCGTACGCGCGGCCGGACCCGGCCCCGGGTACTGATGGCGCCCTTCGATCTGGTGGTTGGGGAACCAGCGCACTTCATCATGCAGACCCGCCAGTTCCACAATCTGGGGACGCGGGTCGGGGGTAGTTGTCGGCGCAGGCCACTTCTTGGCCTTCGCCGTAGGCCCGGCCGACTCGCGCTGACCGTGTTCCGGATGCCGCTGCAAGCATATCGCCATGGGGGCGGGTGGCTTCTTGGCCAGACATTTCTGCAATTCGTCCATACCGGACGCAAGACCGGTCAGGCGTACGAGACGGTCGCGATGGTGCTGCACGTCGACGCGATTGCACACGAGGCGGTCATCTGTGCTGGTTGGGGACGAGATACCGACTGGGTCCGAAACCTCCGCACCGGGCCGGCGACTCGGGTGCAGCTCGGAGGGGAGTCGTTCACTCCACAGCACAGGTTTCTCTCCGATGACGAGGCGTTCGAGGCTGTTGCTCAGTTCCGTCAGGAGCACCCCTGGCGGCTACGCGTGATCACCCGGATCCTCGGCTGGGGAGACCTAAGGGACGATTCTGCAGTCCGAAAGTTCATCACCACGCACCCATTCGTTGCCTTCCGTCCTACGACCGCCAGCTCAACCTAACTGGGTCAATTGATGTCCGGACGAAGCTCACGCGCGTCGCTCCGCAAAATATCGTGGGAGATCTGGTGGTACGTCTTAGACTAGCCAGAGCGAGCTCAGCTTCCGCTGGTCTGTGCTCCCCAAGCCGTACCCCAACAAGAAGGTCCTGCGCACGTACATGGGAAGGCCGTCCGTGGTGCGCTCGCTGTCATCCACCTACGAACCGGCGAGAGAGTCCATGTCCTCATCAGAGGCTCACGCACCGACTGTGCCGACGGCAGGACCTCCGGGGCCCTGACACCTGCAGGGTCGGATCTGAGCCATGCCGCCACCGCCGGAGGTCCCAGGGTCCGAGTCTTGATGCCAGGGCCCACGAAGAAGATAAT
The DNA here is from genome assembly GCA_035643555.1 of Acidimicrobiales bacterium. Lineage (GTDB taxonomy): Bacteria > Actinomycetota > Acidimicrobiia > Acidimicrobiales > JAJPHD01 > DASQQH01. The sequence continues at coordinate 6,069 of DASQQH010000265.1, forward strand.
GGTGGAGTGGTAGGTGGGAAGCAAGGTCGAGGTGGCGTGCTGGATGACGCTGACGGTGGCACCCGGGGCGGTGGGATATGGCAAGGGTTGGGCCCAGGTCGGGAGGTGGCCGTTGCCACATGGGGATCGGAGATTGCGGGTCGCCCCCACGTACCTCACGTCGGCCGGCGTCGAACTCGAGCACCTGAGTGTGGCGCAAGTTGTTTCCGGACGGGTTCCGGAATGAGGTGTCGATGCCGTAGGATTGCCTGGTTGGCGGGTCGTTGGAGCGCACGTCGCGGGCGGCGAGTTCATCGTAGGGTCTTCTCGC
>DASQQH010000266.1:0-2619 GCA_035643555.1 Acidimicrobiales bacterium
TCGTCCCCGAGGGGGTGGTGACGGCCGGGAACGCCAGCCAGATGAGCGACGGCGCCGCCGGGGTCCTGGTCACGTCCCGACGCAAGGCCGACGAGCTCGGGCTGCGGCCCCGGGCCCGTCTCCTGCACTCCCTCACCGTCGGCTCGGACCCGGTGCTGCAACTCCACGGGGTCATCGAGGCCACCCGCCGGGTGCTCAAGCGGGCCGAGCTGGCGCCAGAGGACATCGACCACTACGAGGTGAACGAGGCCTTCGCCAGCGTCCCCCTGGCCTGGATGGCCGAGACCGGTGTCCCCCCGGCGAAGGTGAACCCGAGGGGCGGCGCCATCGCCATCGGTCACCCGCTCGGCGCCACCGGCGCCCGGCTCATGACCACCATGCTCCACGCCCTGGAGGACACCGGTGGGCGCTATGGCCTGCAGACGATGTGCATCGGCCACGGCATGGCCAACGCCACCATCATCGAGGCCCTGGACTGACCGGCCCGCCCCGCCGGGACCCTCACCCGGAGGAGACGCTGTGGACGGCGAGGATGCCGGGCGCGCCGGTCAGGCGAGCCCTGACCTCGCCGGGGACCTCACGGTCGGTGGAGAGGAGCATGAGGGCCGTGTCCCCCTCGTCCGAGGGGGACACGGCCATGCTGGAGATGCTGATCCCGACGTCACCGAGGGCCCGGCCCACCAGCCCGATCATGCCCGGGCGGTCGTCGTTGTGGACGACCAGCATGCGGGCCGCCGGTGGCATCTCGACCGCATGGCCGTCCACCTGGACGATGCGGGCGGTCCCCGCCGGGCCCGCCAGTGTCCCCCCGACGGCGTGGCCACCGCCGCGGAGGGTGAGGAGGTTGACGTAGTCGCGAGCCACGGAGGTGGTCACCTCCCGCACCTGCAGGCCGCGCTCGGTGGCCAGCTGCGGGGCATTGACGAAGGTCACCGGTTCATCCGTCCCCGCGGTGAGCAGGCCCTTCAGCACCGACAGGGTGAGGACCCGGGTGTCCACACCCGCGAAACCACCCTCGTAGGAGATCTCGAGCAGGTCGGGAAGCCCTCCCGCCAGGGAGGAGAGGAAGTGACCCAGCTGCTCGGCCAGGGGCAGGAAGGGGCGGACCGCCTCGGCGACCTCACTGGCGTCGACGTTCACCGCGAAGGGGACGAACTCCCCCGCCAGGGCCAGGATGACCTGCTCGGCGATGGTCACCCCGGCCTTGTCCTGGGCCTCGACGGTGCTGGCCCCAAGGTGGGGGGTGACGACCACCTCGTCCAGGTCGAACAGCGGTGAGGAGGTGGTGGGCTCGACGGCGAAGACGTCGAGCCCGGCCCCCGCCACCCGCCCCTCCCGGATGGCCTGCGCCAGGGCCTCCTCGTCCACCAGCCCACCCCGGGCGGTGTTGATGATCCGTAGCCCCGGTTTGGCCCGGCCGAGGAGCTCCTTGCCCACCAGCCCCACCGTCTCGGGCGTCCGCGGCAGGTGGATGGTAAGGAAGTCGGCCTCGGCCACCACCTGGTCCAGGGGTTTGAGCTCCACGCTCATCCGGCGGGCACGCTCGTGGGCCACGTAGGGGTCGTAGGCCACGAGGCGCATCCCGAAGGCCAGGGCCCGCTGGGCGACCAACGCCCCCACCCGGCCCAGGCCCACCACGCCGAGGCACTTGCCGTGGAGCTCCACCCCCTCCCAGCGCGACCGCTCCCACCGCCCGGCCCGCAGGGCGGTGTGGGCCTGGGGCACGTTGCGGGCCTGGGCGAGGAGGAGGGCCATGGCGTGCTCCGCTGCCGACAGGATGTTCGACTGGGGGGCGTTCACCACCATGACGCCCCGCCGGGTCGCCGCCTCGACGTCGACGTTGTCCAGCCCGATCCCGGCCCGCCCCACCACCACCAGGTCCCGCCCTGCGGCCAGGACCTCCTCGGTGACCAGGGTGGCCGAACGGATGATCAGCGCCTGGGCCCCCGCCACCTCCCGCACCAGCCCCGCCGGGCCCAGGTCCAGGCGGACGGCCACCTCATGGCCGGCTCCGGCCAGCGCCTGGAGACCCCGCTCCGCCAGCTTCTCGGTCACCAGGATCCTGGGCATGGCGTATCTTTCCCGACCGCCGGGCCCCTCCGCCACCAGTTCGGGGTTCCGAGCCGGGGACGGCCCCTGCCGGCCGCTCCCGGGGCCTCCCCGCGCGCGATCCTTGGGCCATGACCAACCTCGCCTTCCCGTCCGGCGCGCCCGGGGGACCCGGGGCACCCCACCCGCCCGTCGCCCCTCGACGGCCCCGGGTGCTCGTCGCCCACGGTGACGAGCGGGTGGACGACTGGTACTGGCTGGCCGAGCGGGACAACCCGGAGGTCCTCGCCCTGCTGGAGGCCGAGAACGCCCACACCGACGCGCGCTGCGCCCACACCGACGCCCTGGCGCAGCAGCTCTACCGGGAGATGGTCGGGCGCGTCCAGGAGACGGACCTGTCGGTCCCGGCCCGCAAGGGGCCGTTCCGCTACTACAGCCGGACCCGCCAGGGCGCCCAGTACCCCCTCCACTGCCGCCGGCCGGTCCCGCCGGGAGAGCCGGACGCGCCGGGGGGCGACGAGCCCGCCGGCGACGACGAACCGCTCCCCGGTGAGCAGGTGATCCTGGACG
>DASQQH010000267.1:0-5149 GCA_035643555.1 Acidimicrobiales bacterium
GGCTCCCTGGGGCAGAACGCCACCATCGAGACCCTGGGCAACGGGTCGGCCCGGACCCTCCAGGTCCAGTCGCAGCTGGCCGGGACCCCGGGCCAGCAGGCCGCGACCAAGGCGTCGGTGTCGGCCCGCCTGGCCAAGGCCGCCCATGTCAAGCCCTCGGTGGTCAGCGTCTCCTCGGTGGGGCCCACCTGGGGGAGCCAGATCACCACCAAGGCGATCGAGGCCCTGATCGTCTTCTTCATCTGCATCGGGCTCTACATCACCGTCCGCTTCGAGTGGAAGATGGCGGCCGCGGCCCTGGCGGCGGTGTTCCACGACCTCCTCATCACGGTGGGGATCTACGCCCTGGTGGGGTTCCAGGTGAGCCCGGCGACGGTGGTGGCCGTGCTCACCATCCTCGGGTACTCGCTCTACGACACGATCGTGGTGTTCGATCGGGTCAAGGAGAACGCCCAGGGCCTGGGGGCGACCGGTCGGCTCACCTACACCGACACGGTCAACCTGTCCATGAACCAGGTGCTGATGCGGTCGCTCAACACCTCGATCGTGGCCATCCTGCCCATCCTGTCCATCCTCTTGATCGGCGCGGTGCTCCTCGGGGCCACGACCCTCCAGGACTTCGGGCTGGCCCTGGTGATCGGGCTGACGGCCGGGGCCTACTCCTCGATCTTCATCGCCTCCCCGCTCCTGGCGCTGTTGAAGGAGCGGGAGCCCCGCTACCGCGCCATCCGGCGGAAGCTGGAGGCCCGGGGTGAGGGCTCGATGCTTCTGACCCCGGCGGCCGTGGCCGCCATGGGGCGGGGTGGGGGCACCGGGCGTGGGGGGACGCTGCGGCCCGGGAAGCGGGCGGGGGACGGCGGTGACGGCGCGGCCGGTGGCAGCCCCCGGAGTGGCGCCGGATCGTCCCGGGGGGGCACCGGAGGAAGCCGGGGCACGGCGGCCGGCGAGCAGTCGGGGGAGGGCCTTCCCCTCCTCCGCCCCGGTGGTGGGACCAGGTCCGGGGGGTCCCACGACCAGGGCGGGCGACGCCCGTCAGCCGAGGTGCGTCGCGCGCCGGGGGGGTCACCGCCCCGGCCCCGCAAGAAGGGCAAACGCCGGTAGCCGACAGCCCTCCACCGTGGGTGCTGGCCGGCGGGGATCGCAGAGGCACCGCCCGGCGCGGATTGGCGGGTAACGTGGTGGAATGACGAGGGATGTCGACACGAACGTCGGCAGGGACGTCGCCCGGCTCAAGGACCTCATCCGGGACGTCCCCGACTTCCCTCGACCCGGGGTGGTGTTCAAGGACCTGACCCCCCTCCTGGCCGACGCCGAGGCGTTCTCCCTGGCGGTGTCGGCGGTTGCCGACCACTTCGCCGGCGACGGGGTGGACAAGGTCGTGGGCATCGAGGCCCGGGGGTTCATCGCCGCCGCCCCGGTGGCCTGTCGGATGGGGGCGGGCTTCGTCCCCGTGCGGAAGGCGGGGAAGCTGCCCTGGGACGCGGCGGCCCAGGGGTATGACCTGGAGTACGGGACGGACCGCCTGGAGCTTCACCGCGACGCCGTCCGCCCGGGGGAGCGGGTGCTGATCGTGGACGACGTGCTGGCGACCGGGGGGACCGCCTGGGCGACCACCCGCCTCACCGAGCGTCTCGGGGGCCAGGTGGTGGGGCTGGGGTTCTTCGTGGAGCTGGGCTTCCTGGGCGGCCGGAGCCGGCTTCCCGGCTACGACCTGGTGACCCTCGTGGACTACGGGTAGGGGGTGGTGGCGTCGGTCGATCGAGTCCTCCCCTGGCGACGGCAGCCCGCGGCGCCGGAGGGCCTGGTGGGACCGGTGCTGGGGGCCCTTCGTGTTCGCCACCCGAAGGACGACCTGAGCCTGGTCCGGCGGGCGTACGGGGGGGCCGAGGCCGCCCACGAGGGCCAGACCCGCCAGTCGGGCGAGAGCTACATCGCCCATCCGGTGGCGGTGGCCACGGTGGTGGCCGAGCTGGGCCTCGACGCGGTGAGCGCGGCGGCCGCCCTGCTCCACGACGCCGTGGAGGACACGGCGATGTCCCTGGACCAGGTCGAGGCCGACTTCGGCCAGGCGGTGGCGGCGATCGTGGACGGGGTCACCAAGCTGGACCGCCTGCGCTTCGACTCCAAGGAGGCCCAGCAGGCCGCCACCATGCGCAAGATGCTGCTGGCCATGGCCAAGGACTGGCGGGTGCTGGTCATCAAGCTGGCGGACCGGCTGCACAATCTGCGCACCATCGCCGTCCTGCCCGAGTGGAAGCAGCGCCGCACCGCCCAGGAGACCCTGGACATCTACGCCCCCCTGGCCCACCGCCTGGGGATCCAGGAGCTGCGGTGGCAGCTCGAGGACCTCGCCTTCGCCACCCTCTACCCCAAGCCCTACGCCGAGATCGAGCAGATGGTGGCCACCAGGGCACCCGAGCGGGAGGTCTACCTGGCCCAGGTGCTGGAGTCGGTGCGGGAACGCCTGAAGGGCCTGGGGATCACCGCCGAGGTGACCGGTCGGCCCAAGCACCTGTGGAGCATCTACGAGAAGATGGTCGTGCGGGGCAAGGAGTTCGACGACATCCACGACCTGGTGGGCATCCGGGTCCTGGTGGAGAACGAGAAGGACTGCTGGGCCGCCCTGGGGTCGATCCACGCCATCTGGAGCCCCGTGCCCGGGCGGTTCAAGGACTACGTCAACACCCCGAAGTTCAACCTCTACCAGAGCTTGCACACCACCGTGATCGGCCTGGAGGGCAAGCCCCTCGAGGTCCAGATCCGCACCCGGGAGATGCACCGCCGGGCGGAGTACGGGATCGCCGCCCACTGGGGCTACAAGGAGCGGTCCTCCCCGGCGGAGATGGCCTGGCTGCAGCGCATCGTCGACTGGCAGGCCGACACCCCCGACCCGATCGAGTTCCTCGAGACCCTGAAGCTCGACCTCGAGCTCGACGAGGTCTACGTCTTCACCCCGAGGGGCAAGGTCGTCACCCTCCCGGCCGCGGCCTGCCCGGTCGACTTCGCCTACGCCATCCACACCGAGGTGGGCCATCGCTGCATCGGCGCCAAGGCCAACGGCCGCCTGGTGCCCCTGGACTCGGCGCTGCACTCGGGGGACACCGTGGAGATCTTCACCTCCAAGTCGCCCACCGCCGGGCCCTCCCGGGACTGGCTCAAGATCGTCGCCACCGCCAAGGCCCGCAACAAGATCCGCCAGTGGTTCAGCCGGGAGCGGCGGGAGGACGCCATCGAGACCGGCAAGGAGGAGCTCACCAAGGCCCTGCGCCGGGAGGGCCTGCCCGTGCAGCGCCTGTCGGGCTCCAGGCCGCTCGGGGCCCTGGCCCAGGCCATGAACTACGCCGACCTGGACGCCCTGTACGCGGCCGTGGGGGAGGGCCACCTCTCGGCGAAGACCGTGGCCCAGCGCCTGTCCCGGGAGCTGCGGGGCGGCGACCACGAGGAGCAGCTGCCCACGACCGTCCGCACCCCCCGGCGCCCCAGCCAGCGCCGGGCCGTCGGGGTGTACGTCGAGGGCCTGGACGACGTGATGATCAGGCTGTCCCGGTGCTGCAGCCCGGTCCCGGGCGACCCCATCACCGGGTTCATCACCAGGGGCCGAGGGGTCTCGGTCCACCGGGCGGACTGCGCCAACGCCCTGTCGCTGTCCGCCGGGGACGGGGAGCGGCTCATCGAGGTGGAGTGGGGCGGGGACACCACCGGGGTGTTCGAGGCCTCGATCGAGGTGAAGGCCCTGGACCGGTCCCGGCTGCTGGCGGACGTGACCAGGCTGCTCGCCGAGTACCACATCAACATCCTGTCCAGCTCGAGCCGGACGGGATCGGACCGGGTGTCCCGCATGCGGTTCGACTTCGAGCTGGCCGACCCCGGCCACCTCGACTCGGTGCTGTCCTCGATCAAGGGCCTCGACAGCGTCTTCGACGCCTACCGCCTCCTGCCGGGGGCGCGTCGCCGGTAGGGCGGGCTGGGGAGGGCACCGCTGGCGCCACGGCCACGGATGTCCGCGCCCTTGAGGTGACATGAAGCCCAGTGCGAGGTTCGCGCCACTGCTCAGCGGTCCCCGGGGGGGTCCATGCAGCCGTGGCAGGACAGGACCGGAGCGCTGGCGACGGCGTTTGCGGGCGTGAGCGGCCAGGTCGGGGACCGGCGTTGGGGTGGGGAGGCTCAGCTCAAGCGGCAGAGGTCGCCGGGACGCCTCGGCGGCGAGGTCTTGGCAGCGGCTGGTGTCGTCGGCGACCAGCTCGGCGTCACCCACGTCGGGACGGGCGCGGATGTCGGGGGCGCCCAGGTCCGACCCGACCAGGGCTTCCACCCGTGCTCAGCTCGCCCGCTGCGAGGACCGGCCGACCGGTCTCTCGGTCAGGGATTCCCCTACGGCAGTTCGCTCCCGGACACGACGGGGCGAGACGCCCGGACCGCCGGTCAGGTGCTGGGGCATCCGCCCCGGCCAGTCGCCGCCCTCGTCGTTAGGTCCTTGTTAACTTCCTACACCGCGGGGGGTTCCGGGTGGGGAGCACCGGAGCCCCCGGGCGCCCGGGCGTCCTGGACCACCGGTGGGCCGCCCGGGCCCCGGGCGGTGAGGCGGGCGGCCACCCAGGTGAAGGGTTGACGGGCGCCCGTCGGCGTCGTGTGGGTCTCCCCGCGGACCTCCACCACCTCGAAGCCCTCTCCCAGGAGAGCGGCCAGGTCGTCGGGGGCGTAGCGGCGGACGGGAAGCCCCGAGCAGGTCTCGGGTCCCTCGGGGGAGAAGGTGCCCAGGACGACTGCGCCATTCGGGGCCAGGGCCGATCGGAGGACCGCACGGTAGGTACGGGCCTCGGCGGGGTCGGTGAGGAAGTGGAGCACGGCCCGGTCGTGCCACAGGCCGTAGCGCCGGGTCGGACGCCAGGTGAGGACGTCCTGGTGAAGCCAGGTGACGCCTGGGTGGTCCCCCAGGCGTGCCCGGGCGGCCCTGAGCGCGGCGGCGGAGACGTCGAGGACCGTCACATCGGACCAGCCGAGGGCGACCAGGTGGTCGACCAAGCGGGAGGCGCCGCCGCCGACGTCCACCACCGCCTCGTGGGGACCGATGCCCAACGACTCCACGACGGCCAGGCTGACCCGCGGCCGGGGCTCGAACCAGCTGACGCCCTCCACGCCCCGGGCGTTG
>DASQQH010000268.1:0-6813 GCA_035643555.1 Acidimicrobiales bacterium
GACGCCGGGCCGGCTACAACCTTCCCTGCTGGTGGGTTCACGTCCCGGGCGCTCACCCCGCACGCGCTGGTGAATCCCACTCGCCCTCCTCGGCCCGGACGTCCAGCACCCCGAACCGGACCAGCCCCACCGTCATCCACATTTCGTCGGCGACAATGAACAGACCGCCTGCGCGGCCACAGGGTACCTCCGCCGCGGCAATCCGAGCGACCACCGGGTCGACCCTGCCTCGCCGCCTGCCGAAGCCGGGCCACGCTCGGACCCGATTGGGGGCCGGCCCTGCCCGCCTCACCCCGGGGCATCCGACCGGGTCGACCTGTCGGCGGGCCGGTGCGTTTTGGACCCCTCTGGCGTTGGAGAGGACGCCAGAGAACAGGCTTATGGCGTCGCCAGGTGGCAACGCCGGACATTTACCACGCGTCTGGCAACCAATAGGGTCGGAGGACGTTGGGACGGATCCGGAAAGCCGAGGCGGGCCCCGACAGGCGCTGGCGTCGACCAGACCGCGCCGCTCTCCATCGCATGGCCAGGTCGCCGGGGTGCCGCCGACTCCTCCAAGACGTGGCCCGGACCATCAACGCCGCGGCCCGGGGCCCGGGCAACAACGGGGACGTTCGGCGCCTCTACGTCATGTCCCGTTCCCTCGTTGACCTCCCACCGGTCGAGGACGAGGAGGCCCTGTCCTCGTACGAGACGGGCCGCGACGACCTCGCCCTGCTGGACCTGATCGCCCGCGCCTACTGGTGGCACCCCGACGAGCAGTGGGACGCTCGCCGGCTGGCCGGAGAGGTCGAGCGGCGGAGCTTCAGCCCCCACGACCTGCAGCTGTACCGGCGCGACGACGAGCTCGAGGCCTTGTGCTGGACCAAGCTCCTGGATGGGCCCGGTGAGCCGAAGGGGCTCCTGTTGATGGTGGGCGTCAACCCGGCACGCAGGGGTCGGGGACTGGGCCGCAAGATCGTCATAGCCGGCCTGCACCATCTGCGACGCCAGGGCGTCGACGAGGCGCTGCTCTATGTTGACACCACCAACGTGCGGGCGGTCCGCCTGTACGTCGCGCTCGGTTTCGAGGTGGTCCACACCGAGCACCGGTTCCACGAGCGGCCGCTCACGGTTCCCCCCACGGTGTGATTCCCAGGGCAATCCACACGGTGTTGTCACCAGTGGAGGTCGCGCTGCTCTGAGGAAACCCCTGCTGTCGTGGATTTGGTTGATGATGCCACAGCCGGGGTGATGAGGATGCCGGGGCCTCGACGTTGGCTTCGTTGGTGAAGCCACGGGCCATTAAGGCGACGCTCCTGGGCCTGTCGTTCCTCCCCCGAGGCGGCCGTTGGTGATGGGCCGGGTGATGAAAGGCACTGAGCTGATCGGCCCGGTTGCCAGCGGCCTCCACCACCTCGGAGAACTCGGGGATGGCCCCGGTCTCGTACGGATCGGAGGAGGCCGTGACCCCAGCGAGGGCACCTCGTCCTTTCTGGCGGCGTCGGTGGGCTGACACTCCTGACGGGCTGCCCAGGCCACCCGGGCCGGGGAGCGCGGGCAATGAGGCCGTCGGGTGGACAGCCTCGGCGTGTCGAGGTCGTCGACTCTGCGCAGGAGGCAGGAGCGGCCCCGGGACAGGTCGGGCTCGCAGGCCCGGTGACCTGGCCCCGGGGGTGCTGGCCCTGGTTGGTCCCGGCCGTGGCCCCTGGTCCCGTCCCCGGACGACCCACCGGCGGGGGCGGCGCTGCCGGAGATGACCCCACGCGGCGAAGGCAGGGTCGCGGTCCCTGGTGGTGGGCTGGTGGCTGCACGCTGGGGAGACGTGGCCCATGGCGGGGCCGAGGCCCTGCAGGCGCTGACGTCCTGGACCGACAGGGGGACCTGGACGCCCGGGTCCCCCGGTGACGTCGGGGTCCGACCAGGCGGCGGCCGCCCCCGCGGTGTCCATCACCGAAGCGACCACCCCGCCGTGGTAGGTGGCGCCGTCGCTGGTGAGGTCCGGGCGGAAGGGCGCGCCCAGGACCACATCGTCGGGCTGGTGGCGGTCGAACACCACCCCCACGCCGGCGAGGAAGGGGGTCCGGGACATGCGTGCGGCAACGGCCGGCGCCGGGCGTTCTGGCGATCCTCCGTGAGCCCGTCGTCCACCACGGGCGTCCTGGGCCGGAGCGCCAGGGGCGCCGCCCCGCCCCGCCTGCGGTGCCACCCGGCCCCGCTGATCGCCGCGGCGAGCCGCATCACGACGTCGGCCATGGGGGCGGCGACCTCGCCGACCGGCAGGTCCCCGGTACGCACGGACGACAGCCGGACCGGCGTGTCGACCCTCTGGAGGTGCGGTGGGGTCGCCTCGGGCGGGAGCGTCCTGGGGCTATCGGCCCGGGCCCGTCCGAGGGGCACGGCCGGCCGGGCGGCGAGCCGAGGACCGGCGGGCGAGGCCGGTAGCCTGAGCCCGTGGTCCCCGCGAAGGCCCGCCGCCGCGCCGCCACCGAGGACGAGAAGGCCGAGCGGCGGGAGGAGCTCCTCGGGGCGGCGAAAGAGGTCTTCGCCAACAAGGGCTTCCACGCCACGACCATGGCCGACGTCGCCAGGGCGGGTGGCGCCTCCTACGGCTCGGTGTACTGGTACTTCGCCTCCAAGGAGGCGCTGTTCGACGAGCTCATGGACACCGAGGCCCAGGCCCTGCGGCGTCACATCCTGGCAACGGTGCGGGCGGCGCCCCCGGGGGAGGTGACCGGCGCCCTCGAGGCCGCCGTGCGGGCGACCTTCGAGTTCTTCGAGGCGGATCGGGCCACGGTCAAGCTGCTCTTCCGGGACTCCTATGCGATGGGCGCCCGGTTCGAGAAGCACCTGTTCACCATCTACGAGGGGTTCATCGCGGACCTGGAGCAGCTGTTGGTCCGCGGCCAGGAGCAGGGCGAGATCGTCGACGCCCCCGCCCACGTGGTGGCCTTCAGCGTCGCCGCCCTCGTCGGCCAGCTGGCCCACCGCCGGCTCACCACCGACGACGGCCTCAGCGCCGCGGTGGTGGCCCAGTTCGTGGTGAACCTGCTGCTGGACGGTCTCCGTCCCCGCACGGGGACCTGACGCCGCCCCCGGAGGTTCCGACGACGCGCCTGGCGCCCGCGGTCGTCGGCGACGAGGACCCCCTGGGCGGTGCGCGCCGGTCCCGGTCCGTGGCGACGCCCGCCGGGGCCCGGGGTGCTGGTGGGTGGGAATGCGCGGAGGTTGCGCCCAACCCGCCCGTGGGCGAGCATTGACTGATGGGTCAGTCTTCGACGGGTGAGGGCGGCGCCGTCGGGTCGGTGACCGAGGCAGGCCCAGCGCTGGCGGGCGGGCGTCGGCTCCAGGAGGACCCGGCGAGGGCGGCGTTCCGGGAGGGGTTCCGGGCATGGCTGCGCCGGACGCTCCCCGAGGGCTGGATGGCGGCGGTGGAGACGGGCGACGACGAGACCCTGGAGGACGTGCGCGGGGGGATCGACTTCCTCACCTGGCCGGGCATCATCGGGCCCAGCGGGTACGGGGCGCCCCTGTGGCCCCGGGAGTACGGGGGGCTGTCGGGCGAGGCCTGGACGGTGGGCGTCGTCCGCGACGAGCTGTCGAGGTGGCGCCTGCCCCAGTTCGGGCTCAACCTGCTGGGTGTTGGCATGGCGGGGCCGACCCTCATCGAGCACGGCACCGACGACCAGCGCCGACGGCACCTGCCGAGGATCCTGTCGGGTGAGGAGATCTGGTGCCAGCTGTTCAGCGAGCCGGGGGCAGGCTCGGACCTGGCGTCGCTCTCCACCCGTGCCGTACGCCACGGCGAGGCCTGGGTGGTGGACGGGCAGAAGGTGTGGACGACCATCGCCCAGGTCGCCCACTACGGGATGTTGCTGGTACGCACCGACCCCGACGTCCCCAAGCACGAGGGCCTCACCTACTTGATCTGCGACCTGCACGCAGCGGGGGTCGAGGTTCGTCCCCTCCGCCAGATGACCGGGGCCGCGGAGTTCAACGAGGTGTTCCTCTCCGAGGTGAACGAGGTGTTCCTCTCCGAGGTGGTGGTCCCCGACACCCAGCGGGTCGGCGGGGTGGGGGACGGCTGGCGGGTGGCACGGACCACCCTGATGAACGAGCGGGTCGCCCTGGCGGGTGTCACGCTCGACCCCGCCGCCCTGTTCGGCGGGCGGCCCCGGGACCCGTGGCGCTCGTACCTGGAGCGGGTGCCGACCCCCGACGACCCGGTCGTCCGGGACCGCCTGGCCCGCGTCTACCTCGAGGCCCGGCTGAAGGAGGTGACCGCCGCCCGGGCCGAGGCGGCAAGGTCGGCGGGGCGCCGACCTGGACCGGAGGGTGGGGTGGGCAAGGTTGCGAACGCCGAGCACGCCAGGCGGCGCGGGGAGGTGGCGGTCGACGCCGCCGGAGCCCGCGGGATCGCCCGGCTGCCCGGCGACGACGGGGCGGAGGGCCGCGAGCAGGCCTTCCTCCGCTCCCGCGCCGCCACCATCGAGGGCGGCACCTCCGAGGTGCTGCGGAACCAGATCGGCGAGGCGGTCCTCGGCCTGCCCCGGGAGCCGGAGGTGGACAAGGGGGTCCCCTGGCGCCAGATCCGGCGGTCGTCACCGTGAGCCACCCGCCACCCACCCCCCACCACGACGCCAGGAGGTCCCCGACGTGCGAACCCGACTGACCGAGCTCCTCGGCGTCGCCCACCCGGTCATGCTCGCCGGCATGGGCGGCGTCTCCTATCACCGTCTGGTCGCCGCGGTCTCGGCCGCCGGCGGGTTCGGGTGCCTGGGCGCCTCGACGATGACGACCGACCAGATGGTGGAGGAGATGCAAGCGGTGCGGAAGGCCACCGACCAGCCCTTCGGGGTCGACCTGCTCACGGCCATGCCGGGGGACCTGGTGGCCCAGGTGGAACGGATCATCGACGAGGGCGCGTCGGTGTTCGTGGCCGGCCTCGGGGTCCCGGCCGAGGCCGTGGCCCTGTGCCACCGCCACGGCCTGCTCGTCGTGAACATGTGCGGCAAGGTCGACCACGCCCGGCGTGCGGTCGACGCCGGCTGCGACATCGTCGTGGCCCAGGGGACCGAGGCCGGCGGCCACACGGGCCAGGTGGCCACCATGCCCCTCGTTCCCCAGATCGTCGACGCGGTCGGTGACCGTGTGCCGGTGGTGGCGGCCGGGGGCATCTTCGACGGCCGGGGCCTCGCTGCCGCGCTGGCCCTGGGGGCGGACGGGGTGTGGGTCGGTACCCGGTTCATCGCCACCCCCGAGGCCCGCGCCGTGCTCGGCTACAAGGACGCCCTGGTGGCCAGCAGGGAGGACGCAACGGTCATCAGCCGCGGGTACTCGGGCAAGACCATGCGGGTGATCCGGAACGCCTACACCGACCACTGGGCCGAACGCCCCGACGAGCTCGAGCCCTTCCCCGCCCAGGCGGCGCGGGCCATGCGGGAGGGCGTCTTCCACCTGGGAGGCGACGAGGGGACCCGGGGGGTGGACCCCGCCCGGGAGTGCTACCCGGCCGGACAGGGGACCGGTGCCATCGACACGCTCGTCCCGGCGGGCGAGCTGGTGGCGCGGTTCGTGGCCCAGGCGGAAGCCGCCCTGGCCCGCCTCCACCCCCGGACCTGAGGGCTGGACCACCACCCCGGCGGGCACACCGGCGGGCGGGTGAGGGGAGCGATGGTGCCGCAGTGGACCCGGCAGCTGGTGGAGGGCGCCGGTGATCGCCGGAGAGCGGTGCGGAGGAGGCCTCCGGCTGGTGGCGGTGCGACGCGGACCACGAGCAGTGCACGGGCTGGCTTCCGGGACGGCCCCGGTGCCCGGCCACGGGAGCGTCGGTCACATCGGCGCCGGCGCCAGCCGCCGGTAGCCGGATCGCCGTGGAGGGGTGCCAGTCGCGCCGGGCATCTGGCGCCTGCCACCGGGGCGACCACCGCCAGCGCCGGGCATGTGTTGGGCCGTTACAAGGGTCCCTGCGGCCAGAGGCTTCCCGACAGGGTCAACCGGCCGTCGGGGATCGCCGGGTGGCCGCACCCGTCGGTCCCATCGTCAGTGGTGCCGATTCGTCACGGCACGGTTCAGGGCGATCGAGCGCCTCGCCCGCATGGCGAGGCGGAGCGGGGACCAGGAGAGGGCCAGCACACAGGCCCCGACGGCGAGGGCCACCCAGGTCCCGGTCAGGCCCCCGGTGACCAGCGTGGCGGTGCCGGTCACCACCAGGACAGCACCGGCCCGCCACCACCACCGCTGGAACCGGGTGGCGTAGTCCAGGGCGACGAGGGCGTGGCCGGGGTCGTCGAGGGCCTGGCCCCGGTGCAGCGCCCTGACCACCCGACGCCGGTTCCCTCCCGGGAGGAGGCCCAGGAGGCCGGCGCGGTGGCGGTTCCCACCCCTGCCCCCGGTCGGGAGACCCTCGGGGTCAGCGGCGTCGGTGTCGCCGGTCCCCCCGGCCACCCCGTTGGCTCCCCGGAGGTGGCACAGGAGGAACCACACCAGCCGGCAGAGGGCGAGGGTCCGGCGGACGGGACTCATGGGCGGGCCCTCGGGGATGGTGGGGCGGACCAGCGCCGGCCCGTAGCCCGTGGGCGGCTCGGCCGGGTCCAGGCCAGCCTTCCGGCAACGCTCGTAGACCCATGTCACGTCCTGGTGGTCCTCGAAGCCCGACAGGATGGCGTCGACGTCCTCCTGGCGAGCCACCGTGCACATCACGTGGACCTCGTTGGGCCACATGTCCCGGTTGGCGTGCAGCTCCTTGTCCGACTGGAACACGGACCGTCCCCTAGAGTCGGACCCGACTCAGCAGGCCCTGGCTCCTCACCCCCCGCACCGAACCACCGCCGA
>DASQQH010000269.1:0-2649 GCA_035643555.1 Acidimicrobiales bacterium
ACCCTCGACATCTGGCACGACGGCACCCGCGTCTTCCACTCCCTGGCCAACACCGGGATCGCGGTCCGCCCGACCAACGACGGCACCTACCCGGTCTACGAACGTCTCCGGCACCAGGTCATGCGGGGCACGAACCCGAACGGGACCCCCTACGCAGATCCGGTGCAGTACGTGGCCTACTTCCACGGGGGCCAGGCCGTGCACTACATCGCCCGACCCACCTACGGGCACCCCCAGTCCCTCGGTTGTGTGGAGCTTCCCCTCCACCAGGCCGCTGCCGCCTGGCCCTACCTGTCCTACGGCACCCTGGTGACTGTCACGGGCTGAGGGCTTGGCGCTCGGGGCACCGGGTGCCGCCTGTCGGTTCGGACCCGGTCGACGTCCCCCCGGCGCTGCGTGGCTTCCCGCGCCTGGCTGGTCCCTTGGGGAGCAGCCCGCTCGCCGTGGCCCCCGCTGCTGGTGGAGGAACTCGGGGCCGGCCCGTGCCCCGTGGGGAGCGGCGCTGGCGTCACCGGGGGAGGAGGGCGACCGCCAGCGGACGTCCGCTGTGTTTCCATGGGGCAACGATTGGACACAACCCCGGTGTACGGGTCGTTGACCGGGGGCCACGTCGACGCCGTGGCCTCCGACAGGGACCGAGATCGCCAACCTGGGAGTAGCCATGAACGGACAATCCGACGACGTGAAGGGTCGCGCCAAGGAAGCCGTCGGAGATCTCACCGACGACGAGAAGATGAAGCAAGAGGGCAAGGAAGACCGCGCCGCGGCCAGAGCGAAGGACGCGGTGGACTCCGTCAGGGAGAAGATCGACGAGGTCACCGAGAACGTGCGGAAGGACGACGACGACCAGCAGTGAGGGAACGGACCGGGCGGAGCCGGGCTTGGTCGTGCTCTGTCCGGTCCACTCTCGTCAGCAGGCTCCGCCGGTGCGGTGACGCACCGGCGGAGGCGCGCTCGCCGTGCCTGCTCCCCGGATGGGTCGACGTGGGACCGGGTGGACCGCCGGGCCATCCTGGGTGCCGGCCACTCGCCCTCGGTCGCACGAGGACCGGAAAGCCAGCCGGGCCTCCCGGGTCGGGCGTCCTCTGAGTGCACGGGGGCACCCCGCCCGTGCCCGGGTGTTCGATCTGGCTAGGGGGCGGCGATGGTGCTACCGGTTGCCTCCCACCGGTCACACGTAGCAGACCCGAACGGGTGGTCCACCTGCGGGTGGGTCGGGGGGCGAGGGAGGCGCTGCTGCTTCCCAGTCCGCGACATCGGTGCTGCTGGCACGGGCCTCGTGGGCGCGCTCGGGGGGCGGAACGTGAGGTGGCGTCCGGATCTCGGGCGTCCGTGCCGCTGTGCGTCTCTGGTGACACCGCACGGGACCGGGTGGGGAACCGGCCGGGGTGATCGAGGCGATCCGGCCACGCCCCAGGTCGGGCCAGAAGACGTGTGACCCAGACGACGACCACTCGGCGGTCCACGATCAGAGGCGGGCCCAGCCGGTCGTGGGGAGGATCCTCGTTCTCCCGGCGGCTGACACGTTGCGGGGACGGGGGGAATGGGCGTGTGAGCGGATCGACACGGTCGCCACCGGTCGGGTCAGCTGGGGAGCGGAAAGCGGAGCAATGCACCGACATTGTCGGTGAACCCCGCACCTGCGGGAAGGCCCTCAACCTCCGTGTCGGTGGTGGCGCACGCACGGAGCAACGCCGACGCCGCGTCCACCGACTCCGCCCGCCTGCCGTCGGGTTCCTGGACCCCGATCTCCTCCGGGGCGATGCCGCTCCACAGCTGTCGGCGCTCCGCCCCGTCCTCCAGCAGCAGGGTGTCGATTGCCCCGAGGCTGGCGGCGGTGGCGACGGCATGGAGGCCCTCCACGGCGCGACCGTGGGCCCGCCGCGTGCCGAAAGCCTCCATCGTCCGCTCTGTCCGCTCCTTCAGCACCCGGCTGGCGATGTCCTGGATCTCCCCGTCCAAGTCGCCGTTTGACACGCCCTCTCCTCGTCCTCCTCCCTCGGCTTCGACCACCCGCTCGGCCACCGTGGGCGGCGCCTGGTGGTGGATGGCCGTGCGAGCCTGGACCTCTCCTGCGAGGACAACGACCGTTGGCTCGGTCTCGGCAACCATCCGGGCGAGGCGCTGGGCGATCTTCTCTGCGCTCTCGTGGGCGGCGTTCTCGGCTCGTTGCTGGATGTGGCGGTGCGACAGCGCCTGGCCGCGAGGCTTGGGAGCGGCGCCGTCGGTCTCGACGCGCTCACCCGCTACGGGATTCGGTCGATCCTCGGGTGTCACTTCGACGACTCGGAGCTCGGCGCCCTGGTGATCGGCCACGGCCACCAGCGCGACACAGGTGCGGGCGCGGTGTCGCACAAACGGGGACAGGTACGGCGGTCGCGACCACCGGGACTGGTCGCCGGCGACCAGCGCGGTCGCTGCGCTCTCATCGAGCAGGACCCCCGCCTCGGAGGCCACCAGGACCCGTCCTGTTTCGTCGAGACCGCCCGGACGCTCTTGACTCAGCCGCTCGTCGATGGCGGCCAGAGCCCGCTCGTCGGCTCCCTGGGTCTCCAGGTCCGTCCGTAGCGACCGCCACCGCAGCGACAGGCGCGAGGGGGCGTCCTCGGCGGCAGCGCTGGACGCGGCCAGATAGACGGTTGCAACGGG
>DASQQH010000270.1:0-6823 GCA_035643555.1 Acidimicrobiales bacterium
GGCCCAGCTGAGCCCGACCGAGACCGCCGCCCTCGGCGATCAGGGGGAGGCGGCCCTGGGTCCCCTGGGCGGTGGGGGACAGGGGGACCAGGCTCCCCTGACCCGGGTCCCCGACGCCGGCCTGGAGGCCGAGGAGCCTCCCGGGGCCGACGGGGGGATGGGCGGTGCCCCCCCGGAGGGCGAGAAGGTGGGCCGCAACGACCCGTGCTGGTGCGGCAGCGGTCGCAAGTACAAGGTCTGTCACGGTCGCTAGCGACCGGCAGCGGGACCCCGGAGAACGGTGCGCGATCACAGCGAGGACCTCGAGGCCCTGGCCAAGCGCCTGGGCGAGGCCGAGGCCTACCTGGACCTGCCCGGCCTGCACGCCCAACTGGCGAGCCTGGAGGAGGAGGTGGCCCGTCCGGACCTGTGGGACGACCCCGAGCGCGCCCGAGAGCTGACCACCGCCTACGGGCGGGTCAGGGACGACGTGGACCTCCTCGAGGGCCTGGCCTCCCGCCTCTCTGACGCCCAGACGCTCCACCAGCTCGCGCTGGAGGAACAGGACGACTCGGTCGAGCCGGAGGTGGACCAGGCCGTGGCGGGCCTGTCCGGCGAGCTGGACCGCCTGGAGCTCCGGGCGCTGTTCGGCGGGGAGCACGACGAGCGGAACGCGGTGGCCGAGATCCACGCCGGGGCCGGGGGTACCGACGCCCAGGACTGGGCGGAGATGCTGCTGCGGATGTACCTGCGCTGGGCGGACCGCCGGGGGTTCTCGGTGGAGGTGGACGAGGTGTCCCCGGGCCAGGAGGCGGGCATCCTGTCGGCCACCTTCATCGTCCGCGGCCGGTACGCCTACGGGCTGCTCAGCGCAGAGCGGGGCGTGCACCGGCTGGTGCGTATCTCCCCCTTCGGCGCCAACCGCCGGGAGACCAGCTTCGCCTCCCTCGAGGTGACCCCCTTCCTCGAGGACGCCGGCCAGGAGGTCGACCTGGACGAGAAGGACCTGCGCGTGGACACCTACCGGTCCTCGGGGGCAGGGGGCCAGCACGTCAACGTGACCGACTCGGCGGTGCGGATCACCCACCTGCCCACCGGTGTGGTCGTCTCCTGCCAGAACGAGCGCAGCCAGTTCCAGAACAAGACCCGGGCCCTGCAGATCCTGGCGGCCAAGCTCGCCGAGCGCCAGCGGGAGGAGCGCCGCCGGGAGCTCGACGCCCTCTCGGGCCCCCAGGCCGACATCGGCTGGGGCAACCAGATCCGCTCCTACGTGTTGGCCCCCTACCAGCTGGTGAAGGACCTGCGCACCCAGGAGGAGACCGGCAACGTGGAGGCCGTCCTCGACGGCCAGTTGGACCCCTTCATGGAGGCCTACCTGCGCTGGCGGCGGGGTCGTCGCTCCACGGGGTAGCTGGTCCCACCCCCCTCGTGGCCAGCTACCCCGCGTTGGGGAGGCGGTGCTAGGGTCTGACCACGTCGGTTCTGGCGGGAACTTTCGGCGGAGTGCCACGGTGCCATGATTCAGCTCGAGCACGTGACCAAGACCTACGAGAAGGGCGCGGTCGTGGCCCTGCGGGACTGCTCGATGCGGATCGCCAAGGGCGAGTTCGTGTTCCTCATCGGTCCCACCGGCTCGGGGAAGTCCACGCTGCTGCGGCTGCTGCTGCGCGAGGAGCTGCCCGACCAGGGGGAGGTCTGGGTCGCCGACCGGGACGTGGTCCACCTGGGGGCACGCCACATCCCGTACCTGCGGCGGGAGATCGGCTGCGTGTTCCAGGACTTCCGCCTGCTGCCCAACAAGACCGTGACCGAGAACGTGGCCTTTGCCTTGGAGGTCATCGGCCGGCCCAGGCACGTGATCGACGCCCAGGTCGCTCAGATCCTGGAGCTGGTGGGCCTGGGCCGGCGCCAGCGTGCGCTGCCCCACCAGCTCTCGGGCGGGGAGCAGCAGCGGGTGGCCCTCGCCAGGGCCTTTGTCAACCGGCCGCTCATCCTGCTCGCCGACGAGCCCACCGGGAACCTCGACCCCGACACCTCGGCGGGGATCACCCACCTGCTGGACCGGATCAACCGGACCGGCACCACCGTGGTCGTGGCCACCCACGACGCCAGCGTCGTGGACCGGATGCGCCGGCGGGTCGTTGCCCTCCACGAGGGCCGTCTGATCCGGGATCAGGCCCGTGCCGGGTACGGGGGCCAGGCGGGGCCGCTGCGGACGGCGCGGGAGGTCCCGTAGATGGCCCGGTCGGGGAAGTACGCGCTGCAGGAGTGCGCGGCCAACCTGTGGCGCAACCGGCTGATGACCATGGCGGGCATCCTCACCGTCGCCGTGTCGTTGTCCCTGGCCGGAGCCGCCCTGCTGCTCAACCAGGGCGTCAACCGGGCGGTGGGCAGGTGGCGGGGTGGCGTGGAGCTGATCGTCTTCCTGTCCCCCAAGGCCACCCCGGCCCAGACCGGGGCGGTGGGGGCCCAGCTCAAGGCCGATCCCCAGGTCAAGTCGTACCGCTTCGTCGACCAGGCCCAGTCGTTCCAGGAGTTCAAGAGCCAGTACGCCAGCCAGCCGGACCTGCTCCAGGCCGTGACGGCCAAGGACCTGCCCCCCTCCTACCGGGTGGTCCTCACCAGGCCCAACCAGGCGGCGGCGGTCGGGGCCCGCTTCCGACACCAGCCCGGCATCTACCGGGTCATGTACAACCGCCAGGCGGTGAACTCGATGCTCCGGGTGACGACCCTGGTCCAGGCGGTGATCGTGGTCCTGGCGGTGGTCCTCCTCCTGTCCGCCCTCGTCCTCATCGTCAACGCCAGCCGGATGGCCATCTTCGCCCGTCGACGGGAGGTGGCGGTGATGAAGCTGGTGGGGGCCACCAACTGGTTCATCCGCGTCCCCTTCATGCTGGAGGGCCTGGTGCAGGGGGTCACCGGCGCCCTGGTCGCGGTGGCCGCCCTGTTCGGGCTGTCCGATCTCGTCGGCTACCTGATCCGCCATTTCCACGTCACCGTGTTCCATGCGGCGTTGCTCACCCTGCCCCAGGTGCTCGCGGTCCAAGGGCTCCTCGTGCTCCTGGGGGCGGTGGTGGGGGTGGGATCCTCGGCGCTCGGGATCCGTCGCTTCCTGGAGGTGTGAGCCCCACCCGCCGGGTCATGCCCGGTCGCCGGCGGGCCGGCCGTCGGGGCCGCCCCGGATGGTCGGGGCGCACCGGCCCGGGGCCGCACCCGGGCGTCCCTCGCCCCACGGCGGGGGGGCTGGGGTCGATGCTCGACCCTGGCGCCATGGCTTCCTCCCGAGCGGGGGCGCGGCGCATGGCAGCGCGCCCGGGGTGGCCCTCCGGGAGGGGCGGGAGCTGGGCGACGGTCCCCCCAACGGGGTGGTCAAACCCCCCACTTGGCGCGGTAGGGGCGGGTCGGCGGCGGGTACAGGGGACCCACCGACACGGCGGCTGTCACGCGCCCAGCGATGACCGGGAGGTAGCCGAACACATGCAGACCCGTCCCCGCCCTGAGGACCCGACGGCGTCGTCCCCGGACCGGGAGCGGTTGGTGACCGACCACCTGGACCTGGCCGCAGCCCTGGCACGGCGGTACGCCGGGGGGAGGGACGTGGCCGAGGTGACCCAGGTGGCCATGCTGGGCCTGGTGCTGGCCGCCGCCCGCTTCGAGCCCGACCGGGGGATCCCCTTCGGGGGCTACGCCTCGGCGACCATCGTGGGCGAGATCAAGCACCACTTCCGCGACACGCGCTGGGCGCTGCACCTGCCGAGGAGCGTGAAGGAGCGCTATCTGCAGCTCAGGGACACCGAGGAGCGCCTGGCCAAGTCGCTGCGACGTGCCCCCCGGTGGTCGGAGGTGACGGCCTCGGCGGCGGTGAGCGACGCGGAGGCGACGGAGGCGGCGATCGCCGGCAACGTGCTGGCCCCGACCTCGATGCACGAGCACACCGACGCCGACAACCCGGCGCCGCCGCCCCAGCTCGGGGTGCCCGATCCCGGCATGGACGCGGTCGAGCGCCGACACCTGGTCTCCCACCTGCTGTCCCGGGTGCCCGAGGCCGAACGGGAGCTCCTGCGGCTTCGCTACACCGAGGAGCTCTCCCAGGACCAGATCGCCGCCCGCCTGGGGGTGAGCCAGATGCAGGTCTCGCGCCGGTTGTCGCGCAGCCTGGACCGGCTCCGGGTGCTGGCGCGGGCGAGCTGAGCCGATGACGACGGGCTCCCAGCTTCCTCGGGTTCCCCAGGCCGGCCCGCTCGCCGACGGCGGTGCCCGGGTGGAGTTCCCGCCATCCGGGCCCGCCGGCGACGACGCGGTGACCGACGGGCAGGGCCGGACGCCGGCCGGGACGGTGCGGGTGGGGGTCGTCGACGACGAGCTGGTCGTGGCGGGCCTGGCCCAGATGCTTGGCTCCCAGCTCCCGGGGTTCGAGGTGGCCTGCCTGGGCGCCGACGGCGATGGTGGGGCCCGGATCGAGACCGGTGCGACCGACGTGGTGCTGGTCGACACCGCCCACCAGCGCCCGGACCTCCGGCGGGCCGCTGAGACCCTCCTGGTGGCCCGGGTGGGCCGTCTGGTCGTGTACACCTCCTCCCAGGAGGAGGGCCAGGTGCTGGGGGCCCTGCGGGCCGGCGCCGCTGGCTACCTCCTCAAGTCGACCGAGCCCACCGTGCTCGGCGACCAGCTGCGCCGGGTGGCGGCCGGGGAGACGGTCGTCGACCCCCAGGTCGGCGCCCGCCTGGCGGTGCACCTGGCCCGTGACACGGTGCCGGCCTGGCCGGCCCAGCAGTGGGGGCTCTCCCGCCGGGAGAGCGAGGTCCTGGGCCTGGTCGTGGAGGGCCAGCGCAACCAGGCCATCGCCAAGCAGCTGTTCGTGGGGACCGAGACGGTGAAGAGCCACCTGCAGGCCATCTACCGCAAACTGGGCGTGAACAACCGGACCCAGGCGGTGACCGTCGCCCTTCGCCACGGCCTGTACCGGTAGGGGAGAGCGGGGGACCACCGCCAGACCGGCGTCCCTCCTGGAGGCGGAGCCTCCGTCCGTGATCCTGGCATCACGGACGGAGGCCCAGCTCCCGCCACCAGGGCCACACCCCTGCGTCGCCTCCAGAGCCATCCGCCGTTGGCTTGCTGGTCTCGATACCCCGATGCCGCCGCCCCAAACAGGGAAACCGGCCGTCGTGGCGAGGAATCGCTCACCCGCTGCGCACGGTGGCAGGTCGGCCACCGGGACTGGCCGCTGGTGGGCCCTCAGGTGGTGAGGACCATGCGGAACCTGGCGTCGCCACTGGCCATCCGCTCGTAGGCCCACGCCGCCTGGTCCAGGGGCACGGCCTCCACGCTCGGCCGCACCCCGGCGAGCACGCTGAACCTGAGGGTGTCCTCGGAGTCCTGGGAGGTTCCCGAGGCGTGGCCGACGATGGCCCGGCTGCCACCGATGAGCTGCATGGGCGACACCCGGATGGCCTCGGTGGACGCCCCGATCACCACCAGGGTTCCCCGGGTGCCGAGGCCGTCCACCGCGGTGCTCATCGTCTCGGGGTTGGTGACCGTCGCCAGGATGGTCCGGGCGCCCCCGAGCTCGGTGAGCGCCTTGCCCGGGTCCTCGGCGGTGCTGTCGATGTAGTGGGCGGCACCGAGCTCGAGGGCCAGGGCCTCCTTCTCCGGGCCCCGGGCGATGGCCACGGTCCTCATCCCCATCTTGGCGGCGAACTGGATCCCGAGGTGCCCGAGGCCCCCGACGCCCAGCACGGCGACCAGGTCGCCCGCCCGGGCGTCGCTGTGGCGGAGGGCGTTGTAGGTGGTGATGCCGGCGCACATCAACGGTGCGGCCTCCACGGGCGAGAGCTCCTCGGGGAGGCGGGCCAGGGCGTCGGTGGGGACCACCATGGCGTCGGCGTACCCGCCGTCGTAGGAGATGCCCGGGATCTGCAGGGCGGTGCAGTCGATCAGGTCCCCGCGCCGGCAGGGCTCGCACCGGCCGCAGTGACCCCCGAACCAGCCGACGCCGACCCGCTCACCGGGTTCCCAGCCGACGACCCCCGGGCCCGTGGCCTCCACCACGCCGGCCACCTCGTGACCGGGGACGCGGGGGAACCCGATGCCGGGGAAGAGGCCCTCCTTGGTCATGGCGTCGCTGTGGCAGATCCCGCACGCCTGGACCCGCACCCGCACCTGGCCGGGTCCCGGCTCGGGGGGCTCGCGGTGGACCAGCTCGAGGGCGGCACCAGCTTCGGGGACCTGCACCGCGCGTATGGTGTCCACGTCGTCTCCCCTCCTTCCGGGTCGGCTGCTCGGCGGGTCGCACCGGGTCCCTGACCCGGGCACCTGCCGCGGTGGTACCCGGCGGGTGCCCGGGGCCACACCGCCCCGTCAACCGGGACCGTGGGTCGGGCGGGGCCCCGGGAACGGGGAGGCGCCGCGAGCCCGGGGGAACGAAGCGCCAGGGCGACCGGTCCGGCGTCGGCGTTGGCCACGTGACCCGTCCAGGCGTCGGGGTCCGGTCCGGCCCGCGGGTCCTCTGCCATGCCGACACAGGTCGTCGGCGAGGCGAGCAGCCCCCCGGGCGACCAGGGCCTCTGTCGCAGGGGAGGAGGCAAGCCGCCCGGCGCCTCCCCCGCCGAGGCGGCTTGCGTGCGCACCCACCGGCCTCCCACCACCCTGACTCAGTGGCACCCGAGGCCCACCAGCCCGCCAGGGCGTCCTCGCCGTCGCCGTCCGGCCCGGACCCGGGGTCCCAACCGATCCCCGCGGGCCCACCCTGGCCGGGTCGCTGCCGGACGGCGGGGCTGTCCTCCCCGTCAGGACGGCGGTGTCTCGCCCTGGCCCACGAACCCCTCGAGCTTCTGGAGCAACATGG
>DASQQH010000271.1:0-5544 GCA_035643555.1 Acidimicrobiales bacterium
CACTCGGTGGTGGGGGCCCAGGGGAGCAAGCCGGCGGATGGCGCTCCACCCTGGGCCACCCTCCACCGCCATCGTTGCACGGGGCGGTTGAGAAACGCCGTCGGTGTTCGCCGGGGGCCCCCTCGCGTCGTGGGCGCAGGACCCGGGCGGGGGTGTCGCCGGGTCAGCCCGGTCCCACCCCGCCGGTCGGGCGGTCCGCGGCGGGATCGTCGAGGAGCACGCCCACCAGTTCCCCCTGGGGGGTGGACACGATGAGGGAGGTGACGTTCCGGCTCCGCATGCGCTGGCGGGTAGCCGGCAGCGACGCGTCGGCCCGGACCGTGGCCGGACCGGGCTCCATGGCCTCGGCGGCCGGTCGGTCATCGGCGGGGTCCACCCGGTGGCGTCGCAGGCGGCCCTGGACGATGCCGTGGTCGTTGACCACGACGCACACGGGCGACCCGCATTGGGCGAGGCGGGTCGCCACATCGCCGGTCCGATCCCCCGGCCCGCAGACCGGCACGTCGACGGTCACGGCGTCCACCACCCGCTCGGGGCGCTCGCCAGCGCCCTCGGTCGGACAGCCCGCGGCGAGCCAGTCGGCCTTCCCGGCGACGTAGTCGTGGACCCGGGTGTAGCCGAGCGCTTCGAGCCGCCACGCGGCCCGGGGGCTCATGTCTCACAGGGCGTCCCAGCAGTAGACCGCCACGGGTCGGTCCCCCTCGAGGGCCTCGGCGGCCGTCCCGTGGTCCAGGGACCGCAGCGGCAGGTGGATGGCGCCGGGCAGGTGCTCCTCCTCGTACTCCTCCCGGGGGAGGACCTCGACGAGCTGGGCCCCGGCGTCGAGGAGCCCCTGGAGCTCGTCGCGGGTGACGGGCGTGAGCATGGTCTCTCCTTTGGTCAGCGAGGGGCGACACCGCAGGATCCCAGCACCAGGGACGCCTTGTCGCCCGCCCGGGAGGCGGCCGACGACACGTCCCACGGTGCGTCGCCGGGTGGCCCCCACGTGCACGACGCCGATGTCGAGGGGCCCGGATCGTCCTCGCCACCGCGGCGGTGCCATCAGCCGGGACAGCGGGGCACCCAGCCTCGATCGGCCTCGCCTGGGCGTTGGGTCCTTCCTCGTGGGAGCAGGGCTCGCCGGGGTCCTCGTCCCCATCGACGCCGGCTCTCCCGGTTGCCATCGGCTCCTGGCCGCCACCCATCCGGCAACCGGGTCGCCCGGCGGGCCACGGGGAACCCCGGTCCCTTCCGGGACCGGGACCTGGCCCGGGGGAGCAGGTGATGAGGGCCCACCGTTGTGGGACGGGCCGCCGAGTGGTGGGGGGCGGTCGCCACCACCTGCCGACAGGTGGTCGGCACCGAGCGTCGGGGGAACCCCGAAGATTTTCGACCGCTTGTCGCCTGCCGCATCTGGGCCGATCAGTGGCACAACGGGAATGCCCACCTGGCGCGGAAGGCCGACCACCGTCCGGGGCAATAGCCGGGTGAGTCGTTGGGACGCGGCCAGGAAAGGTTTCCGGCACGCCAGAAACGAGATCCCCTTTTCGATTCCTTCGGGCCGGCTCAGGGCATGTCGATGAGAAGGACCTCGGCCACGGTGAACTCGCCGAACTGGACACCCCGAGCCTCGACCGTTGCCCGGCGTTCCTCGAATGACGCGTCCGCGGCACGGAGCGATTCCACGTCCGTCCACACGGTGCCCACGGCACCGCGTCCGGTGGAGCGGTCCAGCAGGTTCCGCACGGCCCGGAAACCCGGGGAGCGTTGGATGGTGGGCAGGATCATCGTCCTGAAGAAGGCCAGGTTGTCCTCCACGGTGGCCGGGTCCATCTGCAGCTGGCGGACCCGGAGCATGCACCCCTCTGCGGGGGGCGGATCACCCACGGCCTCCGCGAGCTGCTCGAACACCTCCACGGTCACGTCGCCGCCCATGACGCCGAGGATGTGGTGGCGCATCTTCCCCGCGGTGGTCTCGCTGTTGGCGAGGTCGTCCTTCGTCTCCCACATGCTGAGGATGCTGGCCGTTCCCGAGGCGCGGTCGCCGCTGATGGACAGCCCCCGGTACCCGCGCTGGCTCCGGAGCTCGGAGAGCACCCCCCGTTCGTACTTGACCCCACCGTCGATGTCGGTGGCGTTCCTGATGGTGTTCACCCTGGCGTACATGAGACCCCCTCCATGCTCGTGGCGTTGGTCCTCGCAGCTTACGGACGGCGAGGTACGACGGCAATAGGGGATTCTCCGACGACGCGACGGGCCGTCGGGCATTGTTCCGGCGGCATCGGCACCTCGGGTGGTGGCGACCTCCCGGCCCGGGAGCGGCCCCCGGTTCGACCTTTTTTGGGGGGGGGATCCGGGCGAAATGACGTCATCGGACAGCTTCGGAAATGAGTGGGTCCGGGCGCGCATTGTCCACGGGACCTGTTGAGGGCAACGTCCTCACCACCGTTTCCGGCGGAGCGGCGACCGGGGGGGAGCCACCGCAACGGCACCGACCCCGGCTGGCGGGTCGTCCACGTGGCACCACGCCGGGCTGGCCGCCACGTCTCCAGGTGGCCGTTCCCGGGTCCCCCGGCCCGAGGATTCGGGCTGTGGTCGACACCGGACGACCCGGGGGTGGCGTCGCCGACCACCCACCCGGGGACGGGCGTGACGGCAGGGGTCCGGTCGAGCCGCCCTGGCCGCCTCGGCGCGGTGGGTGGTGCCGAGCGGCCCACGACCCGCTGGTCGGCACCGGCAAAGGCCGGTTTCGAGGTTCGGTGGCGGGCCGGGCGGCGACGGTCGGCGGCCCGTGGTCCAAACGCGGGCGTTGACCCGAGTACGGGATCCTGGATACGGTACGCACGGCGGATACCAGGGAGGGAAGAGACGTGGCGCAGACCGACGTTCGTGCTGGCACTGGCCTACACCCGCTCGAGCCGCTGGGCCCGGATGAGATCGACCTCGCCACCGAGGTCCTCCGCACCCAGGAGGGCCTGGCGGACACCTACCGGTTCGTGTCGGTCACCTTGAAGGAGCCGCCGAAGGAGGCGGTCCTGGCCGGGAGCTCCGACGGGGTGGAGCGGGAGGCCCAGGCCGTGCTGTTGAACCGGGCGGACGGCGCCACCTACGAGGCGGTCGTGTCGTTGTCGGCCCACGCGGTCCGGTCCTTCCGGGCCGTCCCCGGGTCCCAGGCCCAGGTCATCCTCGACGAGTTCTTCGAGTGCGAGGAGATCCTGCGCCAGGATCCCGAGTACCAGGCCGCCGTTCGCAAGCGGGGGATCACCGAGTTCGACCGGTTGATGGTCGACCCCTGGTCGGCGGGGAACTACGGGGATGAGCCCCCGGGCAGGGTGCTGCGGGCGCTGGCCTGGGTTCGCCTGGACGGCCCCGACGACAACGGCTACGCCCACCCGATCGAGAACCTCGTCGCCTACGTCGATCTCACCCAGAAGAAGGTGGCCCGGATCGAGGACTACGGCGTGGTGCCGGTGCCACGGACCCCCGGCAACTACACCGAGGAGGAAGTGGGGCCGGTCCGGGAGGACCTGCGGCCGGTCGAGATCACCCAGCCCGAGGGCCCGAGCTTCACGGTTCACGGCCACGAGGTGGCCTGGCAGAACTGGCGGTTCCGTCTCGGGTTCACCCCACGGGAGGGGCTGGTGTTCCACACGGTCTCCTACGAGGACGGTGGGCGCCGCAGGCCTGTCCTCTACCGGGCCTCGTTGGCGGAGATGGTCGTCCCCTACGGCGATCCCCGCCCCGCCCACCGGAGGAAGAACGCCTTCGACGCCGGCGAGTACAACATCGGCTGCCTCACCAACTCGCTCGAGCTCGGCTGCGACTGCCTGGGCGAGATCCGCTACTTCGACGCCACCCTGGCCGGCAGCGACGGGAAGGCCTACCGGCTGGCGAACGCGGTCTGCATGCACGAGGAGGACGTCGGGATGCTGTGGAAGCACACCGACTTCCGCACGGAGAAGACCGAGGTGCGCCGGTCCCGGCGTCTGGTCGTCTCCTTCGTCGCCACCGTGGGGAACTACGAGTACGGCTTCTTCTGGTACTTCTACCAGGACGGCACCATCGAGGTGCAGGTCAAGCTCACCGGGATCGTCTCCACCGGAGCGGTGGAGCCGGGACGGCGTCCCGAGCACGGCCAGCTCCTGAACGCCGACGGGCTCTACGCCCCGAACCACCAGCATTTCTTCAACTTCCGCCTCGACTTCGACGTCGACGGCCAGCGCAACTCGATCTACGAGGTCCACACCGAGGCCGACCCGCCGGGCGAGGGGAACGAGCTGGGTCATGCGTTCCGGTCGATCGCCACCCCGCTGCGCTCGGAGTCCGAGGCCCAGCAGCTGATCGACCCGTTGGCGGCGCGCTCGTGGCGGGTCGTCAACCCCACCTCCCGGAATGGGGTGGGTGAGCCGGTGGGCTACCGCCTGGTCCCCCACGACAATGTCCGGGCCTTCGCCCATCCCGACGCGTCGGTGACCACCCGCGCCGGGTTCATCACCAGGCACCTGTGGGTCACCCCCTTCAACCAGGAGGAACGCTACGCCGCTGGTGAGTACCCGAACCAGCATCCCGGCGGGGACGGGCTGCCTGCCTGGACGGCGGCGGACCGGTCGGTGGAGGACACCGACATCGTGGTCTGGTACACCCTCGGCTCCCACCACACGCCACGGGTCGAGGACTGGCCGGTGATGCCGGTGCAGTACACCGGGTTCAAGCTGATGCCCGACGGGTTCTTCGACCGGAACCCGGGCCTCGATGTCCCCCGTCCGGCCCCGGCCTGTGGGCACTGACACATGGCGAAGCTGGTGCGCGTCGAGCGTCCCCGCATGGACCTCGCCGCCCAGGTCTACGACCGGCTGATGGGCGCCCTCCTCGAGGGCGCCCTGGGTCCGGGGGACCGCCTGCGCCAGGAGGAACTGGCCAGGGAGCTGGACGTGAGCCGCACCCCGGTGCGCGACGCCCTCCACCGGCTCCACAGCCAGGGGGTGGTCGAGCCGGCGGGCCGGCGGGGGTACGTGGTGCGGGGGCTGTCCGCCGAGGAGGCCCGCCAGCTCTATGAGGCCCGGTGCGCGATCGAGGGGTTCGCGGCGGCCACCGCGGCGACCCTGGGCGGGGACGCGGTCGGGGCGCTCCGCGGTGCGCTCGACCGGGCCCGGGCACGACCGACGAGGACGGTGCGGGCGTCCTTCGACCTGAACCGGGAGCTGCACCGGGCCATCGTCGAGGTGGTCGGCAACCAGTACCTCCTGGAGTTCTTCGATCGCCTGTGGGGCCGGGCCATGGCGGGGATGGCGTTCCGGGACTTCGTCGTCCAGCACGGCGAGACCCTCGCCGGGGACCACGACAGGCTGGTGGCGGCCATCGCCTCGGGACGGCCCGACGAGGCCCGGGACGAGGCGATTTCCCACATCAACCGGGGGCTTGCCGGGACCGTGCCCGAGCGCGGTCGGGGCGCCGAAGGGGCGGGCTGACGACAAGGCAGTCGAGCAGGACGACAAGGCAGTCGAGCAGGGAGGCGTGGTGATGGGGTCTGACAGGCCGGGGGACGCTGCCGTCCTGGGGGCGGAC
>DASQQH010000272.1:0-2728 GCA_035643555.1 Acidimicrobiales bacterium
GGCCCGCCTGGACGCCGAGCTGGCCCGCCTTGGGGAGGAGGCGGCCCGCCTGGACGCGGCCGAGGCGGCATGGCCGTCGACCGACCAGGTGCACGATGCCCGCCGGGACCGTGCGCGCCAGGCGGGGGTCGTGGAGGACCGGGTGGTCGCCGCGGAACGGGCCCGCCAGGCGCTCGCGCGCACCCGGGAGGAGGAACAGGCCGCCCTCGACGCCCTGGCGGTGACCGAATCGGCCGCGGCGTGCCCGGCGGGCCTCGTCGACGAGGCCCTGGCCGCCCTCGGCCTGTACCGGGAAGCCATGGGCGATGCGACCGCCGCCGCCCAACGAGCCACCGACGCGGTCAGCACGGCAGAGGGACATCGCGGACGGGCCGAGGAGTCGAACGCCAGGGCGGGCGAGTCGGCGGCGGCCGCAGCCCGGGCCACGGCCGCCGCCCGGGCGGCCCGTGCAGAGGAAGCGGAGCTGCGCCGCACCTCCGGGGCCGACGCCGAGGCGGTCCTCGCCCGCCAGCGCGAACTGACCGAGGCCATCGAGGCCGCCCGCCGGGAGGAGACGGAGCTGCGGGACCGGCGGGACGGGGCCCGTGACGACGTCGCCAGGGCGGCCGCCCTCCTCCAGCGGACCGAGGTGGACCGCGTCGAGCGGGAGCAGGCCCGGGCGGCCGCCCTGCGCAGGCTGGCGGCCCTGGCCGCTACCGAGCTGGCCGTGCTCGCCGTCGGCCCCGTGGACCAGGGACGGGACCTCACACAGGTGACGGCGGGGCTGACCTTCGCCCGCACCGCCTACGAGCGCCTGCGGGACGTGCGGGTGGACCAGACGGCCGTCGACGGCGTGGCGTCCCGGTTCCACAACGCGTTCACCACCCTCCAGTCCCAGCTGGGCGTCGACTTCAACCCCTACCTCGACACCAGCGACGCCCTGGAGGTCTGCTCTGCCACCCTCAACGGCCGGTCCGTCGCGCTGTCGGAGCTGTCCGGCTCGATCGACGACCAGGTCCGCCGCCGCAAGGAGACCCTCACCGCTGAGGAACGTGAGCTCCTGCAGCGGCACCTGCTCACCGAGGTGGGCAGCCACCTCGGTGAGCGGGTCCATGCCGCGTGGTCGCTCACCGCCAAGATGAACGAGCAGCTCGCCGCCCACCCGACCCGCGGCGGGGTCAGCCTCGACCTGGCATGGGAAGTCGCCCCCGACGCCGGTGCCGGTGCCGAGCAGGCGGCCAAGCTCCTCCGCCAGGACGTGCACCTGCTCGACGAGCCGCAGCGGGCGACGCTGGCCACGTTCCTCCACGAGCGGGTGCGGGCCGCTCGGGAGGACACCGAGGGCGCCGATATGGTCGAGCGGCTGGCGTTCGCCCTCGACTACCGGCGCTGGCATCGCTTTGCCGTCTACCGGATCTCGGACGGTCGCCGCCAGAAACTCACGTCGCGTACCCAGGGCGTGGGATCGGGCGGCGAGCAAGCCAAGCTGGCGCACCTGCCGCTGTTCGCCGCGACCGCTGCCTACTACGCCTCCGCTCGCGCTGACGCGCCCCACCTGCTGATGCTCGATGAGGCGTTCGCCGGCATCGACGACAGCCAGCGCGGGGACTGCATGGGCATGCTCGTGGACCTCGACCTCGATATGGCCCTCACCAACTACTCCGAGTGGGGCTGCTACCCGGAGATCCCCTCGGTGGCGACCTATCACCTCGAGCGTGCACCGGGTCGGCTCGGCGTGGCTGCACTGCGGTTCGTGTGGGACGGCACCGCCCGCGCCGAGGACGACCCCTGGCTGGAGAACCGGGAGGCAGCCCGGAAGAGGCCCGACGGTGGGCTCTTCGGCTGACCTCCTCGGCGGTGCGGGCCTGCGGCCGCTGTGGGCGGCCGCCCACCGGCGGCTGGAGGACACGGGCGGACGCCTCGCCGGCACCGCCGTGCACCTGCGTGACCTCACCGACGACGAGCGGGCCGCCGTCGACCGCCTGCTCGGGATCCGCTCCCGTGGCCGCACGGTACGGATCGACCTGGAGCGCCTCGACACCCTCCTCCACGATCGCCTCGGCGTGCACCTGGCGTCGCTGGTGGCGGAGCTCGTCGGCCCGCTGCGGGACCGCCCGAGGGAGCGGACCGACGCCGCGGCCGCCGACCAGGCCCTCTGGGACCGGCTCAGGTCGCACCCGGCGCTGCGGTGCCATCCCGCCCTCGATGACTGGCTCTCCCGGTGGCGGGGAAGTGGCGCATGGCGGCGACTGGAGGCCCCAGAGGCGATCTTCAGCGATGCGCTGGCGGTGCTCGAGTGCCTGCCCGAGACCGCTCGGGCCGGTCGGCCCAACCTGGCCGCCCGGGTGCTCGGCGACGCCCACGCCCTCGATGACGACCGCCCGGTCGGGCATCTCGTGCTCTCCGCCCTGGCCCACCTGGACGGCTCGGACGCCGGTCGGCTCCGGGCGGCTGACCGACGCCGCCTGTGGGCCGGGCAGGGCGTCATCGCCGACGAGACGTCCTCGACCGTGCTGACCGCTGGCCTGCGGCCGGTCGTGACCGGACCGCTGACCGACGCCGCGGCGCAGTGGGCGGCGGGGGGGGTTCCGCTGCCCATTCCCCTGGCCGCGGTGCAGGCCGAGACCTGGCGAGTCCGGGCCGGCACCGTCGTTTGGGTCTGCGAGAACCCCTCGGTGCTGGCGGCCGCGGTGGACACGGGCGCCGCCCTGGTCTGCGTGGAGGGACGTCCCTCCGTCGCCGCCCAGCT
>DASQQH010000273.1:0-2760 GCA_035643555.1 Acidimicrobiales bacterium
CTCGAGGCGCTGCCCGCCTTGGAGGAACTCGCCGAACACCTGAAGGACCGGGGACCGTGGCCTCCCGGCTGAGCATCGGGCGCCAGACCTTCTCGGCCCTGGGCCTGCCCAACTACCGCCTCTACTTCGGAGGCCAGTCGATCTCGTTGATCGGGACCTGGATGCAGCGCACCGCCCAGGCCTGGCTGGTGTTCACCCTCACGCATTCGGCGACCGATCTCGGGGTGGTCGTGGCCATCCAGACCCTGCCGATCCTGGTGCTCGGCCCCTACGGGGGGGTGCTGGCCGACCGCGTGGACAAGCGCCGGTTCATGGTCCTGCTGCAGTCCCTCATGGGGGTCCAGGCGATGGCCCTCGCCGCCCTCACCCTGACCGGGGTGGTCCGCTACTGGCAGGTGTGCGTCCTCGCGGTGGTGCTCGGACTCAACAACTGCTTCGAGATGCCCTCCCGGCAGGCCTTCGTGCTCGAGATGGTGGGGCCCGAGCAGGTCCGCAACGCCGTGACCCTGAACTCCACCCTGGCCAACGCGGCCCGGGCCATCGCCGGACTTCCGCAGATGGTAGGCAGGAGAACGGGCAAAAAGGGGCTGTGAGCAGGGCGTTCCTTCCGAGTCGCCAGAGAGGCCGTGTTACTACGCGCCCGCTCGGGCTCAGCCCGCCTCGCCGAGCTCCGGAGCAGGGGTGAAGTCGTAGAAGCGAGGTGGCTCGGCTACCCCCAGCGCCGCGAAGATGGAACGCTGGGAGGCGGTGAGCTCGTTCCGCTGGGAGACGGTGCCCTCGCTCGTCGCCATCGTCACGAGGTGGAGGCGGTCTGCCTCGTTGCGCAGGTTCCGCCAGGTGTCTGCGGTGGCGAGCTCGGCGACCCGGCAGAGCAGCAGCGCCAGCCAGCACAGCTGGACATGCGCCCGGATGCGGTCCTCGCGGCGGTGGAAGACCGGACGCAGGTCGATCGTCGACTTCA
This sequence comes from Acidimicrobiales bacterium, assembly GCA_035643555.1. GTDB lineage: Bacteria > Actinomycetota > Acidimicrobiia > Acidimicrobiales > JAJPHD01 > DASQQH01. The sequence continues at coordinate 962 of DASQQH010000273.1, forward strand.
AGTCCCGCCAGCCGGCCTCGGCCTGATAGAGCGCCTTGTAGCCGGTGGCGATCTCCTCGGCGGACAGTGCCTCATCCGAGCTCCGCAAGAGGAACTTCCCATCGAAGTGGGCCTCTCGCCGCACCCGTGCCCTGTCGATGCGGAGCTTCCCGTCCTTGGTGAGGCGAAGGAAGCGCCGGAGCCCGGGCTTGGTGGAAAGCGCCCCGTAGAGCTCGAGGCGGCGGTCCGGCGAGAGCCGATCGGATCCCTCGATCCGCTCCTCTAGGTGGGCCACGATCCGGTCCCGCACAACGGCGTCGCGCTCGGCCCGCTCGGGATTGTGGCAGATGACGAAGCGATCCCCACCTGAGCGCACCTCCTTCACCCGCAGGTTCCCCGCCACCACCTTGTAGCGGCCCTGGCGGCCGAGGGCCTCGGTGGCCTCTGTTGCGCCGTGGCGCAGCTTCTCGCCGACGATGTAGTGGCCGCCCCCGCGCTGTAGGTAGCGGCGGTTCTCCTCGGAGTTGAACCCGCGGTCCAAGCACCAGATGACCCGGTGCAGCCCCCAGGCGCCGAGGTCGTCCTTCACCTTGCGGATGATCACCTGATCCGAGGTCGTGCCCGGAAAGGTCCACACCCGCACCGGGATGCCGTCTCTTGTCACGGCCATGCCGAGGATCACCTGGGGAAGGTCGGGTCGGTGGTCTTTGGAGTGCTTGGACCAGGCCCGGATGCCGGCCTCGATGAGGCCCTCTTGGTCGGCCTCGACTCCGTCGTCCTCGCCCTTGTCGGCGGTGAGCTCCTCAACCAGGCGGTCCACCTCGAAGTAGGTGGAGGAGGAGTCGAAGAAGACCACGTCAACCTCCAGGTTCAAGAGGTTGGCGACCGAGAAGAAGACCTGTTCTTGGAGCTCAGGAAGGGCGGAGGAGAGGAAGTCCATCGCCCGGTAGCAGGCGTCGTCGGAGACCTCCGACAGGCCCTCGACATAGACCCGCCGCGCCACCCAGGTGCAGCCAGCGAGCTTGGAGAGGGGCCGCACCGAGAGCCGGTTCGCCACCATGGCGAAGATCACCCGCTCGACGAGGACCGGGTCGACTCGACGCCTGGCGGCGACCCGGGCGATCGCGTCGGCGATCCCGATCCGGTGCCAGAGGGTGTCGGCGAGGTAGGCGGCGCCCATCGGGCGGACATCGGTGATCGCCACCTCGCCCGAGGCCGTGGCGGCCACCGCCTCGGCGGGGTCCAGGAAGCGGCTGATCGAGCGGACGAGGCGATGAAGGCCCTCACGGTCGACGAGGTCAGCCCGGCCGAAGTTGTGGACGATCTTGGCCCTCGACGCGCCGGTCGCTGGATCACGCTCGTTGTGGGCGAGGGCGAGGTAGGCAACCTCTGACCCATCCGCCCTGCGCCGCTTGGTCTCTCGCAGGTACATCCTGCCTACGACTCTAGGAAACTCTCGCAGCTAGATCAATGAATCTGCCCCAAGTCGTGTGCCTACAGCCTCACGGGCTTCCAGCGACGTTTCCCCTGGTCAGGACGCCGCCGGGTCCCCGATTTGCCTACTTGCTGCGGAACTCCGGGGGAGGGGTCGCCAACTGTTGACCGGAATGGGTGATCCTGTCTCGGTTGGCGGTGAGTGTCACACCAGCTTCTGCGCTCGTCTCCACGGCCGGTGCTCGAGCATGATCGGCCGGGTCCAGCTCGAAAGGCCAACCCCAAGCACCTCTCGAAGGGCTCGCCGGGAGGCCCGCCTGCAACGCGAGTGTGCCGGGCGCCGGGGACCGGCCAAGGGCCGGCCGCCCTCGAAGCGCCGGGGCCGC
>DASQQH010000274.1:0-2270 GCA_035643555.1 Acidimicrobiales bacterium
CCGTGGCTGAGGAGCGGGCCGGTATCCCGGTGCGGGAGGACCGGCGCTTCGTCCGGGGCCGGGGCCGCTACGTGGCCGACGTTCGCCGGCCCGGCATGCTGCATGTCGGCCTCGTCGCCAGCCCCCACGCCCACGCCCGGATCCGGCGCCTCGACGTGGACGCGGCCCGGGCGGTCTCCGGGGTGGTGGCCGTGGTCACCGGGGCCGAGGCGGCGGAGTTGTGCGACCCTATGCCCGATTTCGGCCCGGCTCCTGACCGCCACACCTGGCGGTGCCTGGCCACGGACAAGGTCCGCTACGTGGGCGAGGGCGTGGCGGTCGTGGTGGCCGAGAGCCGGTACGTAGCCGAGGACGCCTGCGACCTCATCGAGGTGGACTACGAGCCGCTCCCCCCGGTGGTGGACCCCGAGGCGGCCCTGGAGCCCGGGGCGGCCCTGGTGCACGAGCCGCTGGGCTCCAACCTCGCCTACGACCGGACCTTCACCTTCGGCGACGTCGATGGTGATTTCGCCCGGGCCGAGGTGGTGGTGCGGGACCGCCTCCGCTGGCACCGCTCCGGGGGCCAACCCCTGGAGACCGTGGGGGCGGTGGCCCTCTACGAGCGGGGCTCGGGCATGCTCACGATCCACTGCAACTCGCTTACCTTCACCCACTTCATCTTCATGCTGGCGGGAACGCTGAGGGTCCCCAGCAACAAGCTGGACGTTCGTCCCGTCGGCGCCGGGGGCAGCTTCGGGTCCAAGTTCTGGGCGGTCAAGGTGGCCACCCTTGCCGGGATGCTGGCCAAGCGGACGGGCCGGCCGGTCAAGCTCATCGAGGACCGGGTGGACAACCTGGCCAACTGCGATCACCACGGCTCCGACCGGGTCTACGACGCGGAGATGGCGGCCACCTCCGACGGCGACCTGCTCGGCCTCCGGGTCAGCGTGGTCGATGACTACGGGGCCTACATTCAGTTCGGCACCGGAACTCACGGCAACTCCCTGGCCCAGCTGGTGGGCCCCTACCGGATCGGCAGCACTCAGTACCGGGTCCGGGCCGTCCTGACGAACAAGTGCCAACAGGGCGCCTACCGGGGCTTCGGCTCCGAGGTCACCAACTGGATGATCGAGCGGATGGTGGATCTGGTGGCGAGAGAGCTGGGGGCCGATCCGGCGGAGATCCGCCGGCGGAACTTCATCGCCCCTGACCAGTTCCCCTACCGGATCCCTACCGGCAACGTGTACGACAGCGGGAACTACCACGCCGTTTTGGACAAGGCGGTGGAGCTGGCTGACTACCAGGGATGGCGGCGGGAGCAACGGCGTCTACGGGACCAGGGGCGCTACGTGGGTATCGGCCTGATCAGCGCCCAGGAACGTAGCGTGTTCTCCGCCACGGAGTTCTGGTTCTGGTTCGACGACCCGGCGGCCAAGGTGACCAGCACACCCGAGAGCGTGACCCTGACCGTCGATGGCGGGGGCAACATCACCGCCACGCTGTACTCGAACGCCTTTTGGGGCAACAGCGCGGAGACGATGGTGGCCCAGCTGGTGGCCGAGGAGTTCGATGTTGACCCTCACCAGGTGAGTGTCGTCTACGGCGGCACCAGCCACGGGTTGCCGGCCACCGGTCCCGGTGGGAGCCGGTTCACGGTCATGGTCGCCGGGGCCGTGCAGGGCGCTGCCGCGCGGATCAAGGACAAGGTGTTCCAGGTGGCGGGTCACCTCTTCGAGGCCGACGTCTCGGACCTGGAGTGGGCAGATGGGACGGTTCGAGTCAAGGGGGTCCCCGACCGGTCGAAGTCGCTGGCGGAGATCGCCGCATGCCTTCATTTGTTCAAGCACAGCTTGCCCGAGGAGATCGAGAGTGGCCTGGAGGCCAGCAAGGTCTACGACCACCCGTACACGACGATGCCCTCCGACGACCGGTCGGACCTCGGTGTCTTCTACCCATTCGTAGGCAACGCCTGCCACATCCCGGTGGTGGAGGTGGACGTCGAGACCGGGCAGGTGTCGTTCCTGGCGTACACGGCCGTCCACGACGCCGGCACCGTCGTCAATCCCCGTTCGCTCGCTGGCCAGATCCTCGGGGGCACGGCGCAGGGGATCGGCACCGCCCTCTACGAGGAGTACGTCTATGGCGAGGACGGCCAGCTGCTGACCTCGAGCTACATGGACTACCTGATCCCCACGGCCATGGAGGTCCCCGAGGTGGTGATCGGCCATCAGGAGACCCCCTCGCCCTACACGGTCCACGGGATCAAGGGTGGGGGCGAGGGAGGACGGATG
>DASQQH010000275.1:0-5332 GCA_035643555.1 Acidimicrobiales bacterium
GCCCGTGCCGGGGGTGGCGGGCTGGCGGGCATCGAGGCGTACCTGGACCGGTGGGTCCCCGGCGGCGGGGGGACCACCTGGTCCGGGGACGGGGGGGGTGGTCCGGGGCCTTCCCCGGTGGCCCGGGGCCGGTAGGCGCACACGGGCGGTTCGGGGGCGGGGGGCCCGGGCCGCCCCCGCGGGTCCCTCCACGGGAAGGTCCGGGCCTGGCGCAGCCGGTCCAGTGTTCTCCCGGCGGTCCCCCGGTGTTCACCACCCGGTCACCCCCGGCTCAGGGGGAGGGGTCAGAGTGGACGCCGGCCTTCCCGGCGGGCGGCGGGTCGTCGAGGTGAGCCTGGAGGCCGGACGGTTGGGCAGCTGATCCCCGAGGAGGACGCCGTGCGCCTACGTGCCCGAGCCAAGACGATCCTTTCCCTGGTGGCAACGACGTCCCTGGCGGCGACGGGTGCCACCCTGGCCGGGACGGGGGTGGCCCACGCCGGCTCGCCGAGTTCGGCCAAGGGTGGGGCCAGCGGCCAGACGGCCACCCCCATCAAGCACCTGGTGGTCATCTTCCAGGAGAACGTCTCGTTCGACCACTACTTCGGGACCTATCCCCACGCCGCCAACCCCCCGGGCTCTCCACCATTCCACGCCCGGCCGGGCACCCCCTCGGTGAACGGGCTGTCCGGGTCCCTGCTGACCCGCAACCCCAACCGTGCCAACCCCCAGCGCCTGGACCGGGCCCAGGCCCTGACCTGTGACCAGAACCACGGCTACACGGCCGAGCAGCAGGCCTTCGACCATGGCCTGATGGACCACTTCGTCCAGGACACCGGCCATGGCCTCACCCTGTCGCAGTGCCTCAAGGCGGCGGGGAACCCGGCCCCGGTCCACGGCAGCAAGCCCAACAAGGCGGTCATGGACTACTACGACGGCAACACCGTCACCGCCCTGTGGCACTACGCCCAGCATTTCGCCATGAGCGACAACGCCTACGGCACCACCTTCGGGCCCTCCACCCCGGGCGCGCTCAACGTGACCGCCGGCAACACCTACGGCGCCGACTGCGGGCCCGCGGGTGCGGTTTCCGGGCCGGTGCCCGCGTGCCCGGCAACCCCGGCTACCACCACGGGCGACCCCACCCACAAGCCCACCGCCGCCGGACCGGGCACGGTCTACAGCGACCGCAACCCCTACTACGACATGTGCTCCGCAGGTCACGGGCCCACCATCAAGATGGGTGGGAAGAACGTCGGGGACCTGCTGAACGCCAAAGGCGTGACCTGGGGCTGGTTCCAGGGCGGTTTTGCCGGGGGCTACGTGCCCGGTCGCGGGCAGCGCTTCACCCCTGCCGCGGCGTGCACCCAGTCCCACACCAACATCGGGGGACACAAGGTGGTGGACTACATCCCCCACCACGAGCCCTTCCAGTACTTCGCCTCCACCGCCAACCCCCGCCACCTGCCTCCGACCAGCGTGGCGGCGATCGGCCACACCGACCAGGCGAACCACCAGTACGGGATGGGGGACTTCTGGGCCGCCGCCGACGCCGGCAACCTCCCCGCGGTGTCCTACCTCAAGGCCCCCGGGTACCAGGACGGCCACGCCGGGTACTCCGACCCCCTGGATGAGCAGCACTTCCTGGTGAAGACCATCAACCGCCTGGAGCGCCTCCCGAGCTGGCGGTCCACGGCGGTGGTAATCACCTACGACGATTCCGACGGGTGGTACGACCACCAGCTGGGGCCCGTCGTCACCCAGTCCCAGACCTCCCACGACGCCCTGTCGGGCCCCGGCGCCTGCGGCACCAACCCGGCCCAGGTGCCCAGGACCGACACCGGCGCGCCAGAGGAGGCCCGGTGCGGCCTCGGGCCGCGTCTGCCCTTCCTCGTCATCTCGCCCTACGCCAGGGCCAACGCCGTGAGCGGCCACCTCATCGACCAGACCTCGGTGGTGTCCTTCATCGAGAACAACTGGCACCTCGGCCGTATCGGCAACGGCTCGGCCGACCGGACCGCCGGTTCCCTGTCCTCGATGCTCGACGTCGGCCACCCCGCCAATTCCAGGCTGTTCCTCGATCCCAGGACCGGGGAGGTGACCCACGGCCGGCGCGGCCACTGATCTCCGAGGGGCTGCGGGAGCAGCCCAGCGTGATCCGGCGGTTGCGTGGAGAAGGGCGCGCCCGGCGTCGGGTCCCCCGGTGGTCCGCCGCTCGCCCCGCCGCACTCATGCCCAGCCACGGGCGGACGACCCCCTCCCCGGTCTCCTCGGGGAGGGGGTCGTCGCGACCGGCGACCTCGCCCGGAGACGAAGCTCGAACGATCGGCCGCGGGGTGGTGGAACGGCCACCAGGCCTTCATCCGCTTTTCATTCCGCCGCCCACTTCCCGTGGGCCCCCTTCCGTAGGGTGCGGCTGCAGTGACTGGCGCCGTAGCGGGCGGCGCCAGCGGCGGGAAAAGGAGAACCGATGCGCTTCCTACGATCGATGCGCTTCCTACGACCACGATGGGTCCCTCGCAGCGCGATCGCCGCGGCGGTCGCCGTGGCGGTGATGGGCGGGGGAACGGCCCTGGCCGCCACCCAGGCCACCCACGCCGGGCCCCAGGGAAACAACACGGCGGTGACGCCGGTGGGCTTCCGGGTGACCCCGGTGGGCAAGCGGACGACCCTCGGCGACCTGCCGCTGGCCACAGCGGTGTCACCCGACGGCAAGACCATGGTCATCGTCAACGCCGGCTATGGCGACCAGACCGTCCAGGTGGTCGACACGGCCACCTCCAAGGTGGTCCAGACTCTCTCGTACAAGACACCCAAGGCGATCTTCGCCGGGGTGGCGTTCGGCCCCCAGGGCCATCATGCGTACGTGTCGGGCGGGGGCGACAATCTCATCCGGACCTACACGGTCTCCGGTCAGCACCTCACCGAGAACAAGTCGATCGCGCTTCCCACGATCAACCCCACGGGGGGCAAGGTCAACATGTTCCCGGCTCGGCTGGCGGTGACTCCCGACGGCAAGCGGCTGGTTGTGGCCGATCAGCTGGCTGACGCGGCCACCGTGGTCGACCTGGCCACGGGATCCACCCACACCGTGGGCGTCGGACACCGCCCCTACGGGGTGGCGATCTCCCCCGACGGCAAGACGGCCTACGTGAGCAACCAGGGGGCCAAGACCCTCAGCGTGGTCGACATCGCCGGCACGACGCCGGTGGTGCGCTCGACCATCACCGTTGGCACGCACCCGAACCAGATCCTGATGAACCATGCAGGGTCTCGGCTGTATGTGGCCAACGGCGACAGTGACCAGATCAGCGTCGTCGACACGGCCACCGGCAAGGTCGCACACACGATCTCCCTGGCCCCCTACAAGAAGGCCCCGGTGGGGGCCAACCCCGATGGCATCGCCCTGTCGCCCGATCAGAACACCCTGTATGTGGCCAACTCCGGGGACAACGACCTGGCCGTGGTCAATCTGGGCAAGGACCAGGTGCAGGGCCTGATCCCCACCGCCTGGTATCCGACCAGCGTTCGGCAGGTGGGGTCCAGGCTGTACGCCATCAGCGCAAAGGGCTTGGGCGCCGGGCCCAATCCCAACGGTCCCAACCCCTACACCGACAACTACCGTCGCAGCCACGACGCCGCGGCCTGGGATGCCCAGTACGTGGGGTCGATGATGAAGGGGATGCTGACCACCCTGGCGGTGCCCACCAGGGCCGGGTTGGCCCAGGACACCCGTCGGGTCGACGCCAACGACGGCTTCGCCAAGGGCTCCAGCGTTCGGGGCGGCGGTGGCGTCGGCCAGTCCGTCATTCCCCGCCATGTCGGGCAGTCCTCGCCGATCAAGCACGTGATCTACGTGGTAAAGGAGAACCGTACCTACGACCAGGAGTTCGGGAGCCTGGGCAAGGGCAACGGGGACCCCAAGCTCAACCTCTTCGGGCACGCCTCGGCTCCCAACTCGAGGACCCTGCAGCGGAGGTTCGTCACCCTGGACAACTTCTACGCCAACTCCGAGGTCTCGGCGCAGGGCTGGAACTGGGTGGTGGCGTCCAACTCCAACCCCTACACGGAGCAGACCTGGGTGGCGAACTACTCCGGTCGCAACCACCCCTACCCATCAGAGAAGGGCGATCCAGCCATCGCTCCCAACGTCAGCCCGGCCGACGCCTACATGTGGGACCGGCTGGCGGACAAGCACATCTCGTTCCGGAACTACGGGTTCTACGTCCATCCCAATGCCGCCAACCAGGAGGTGGCCTCGGACCCGAGGCTGAACGCCCACACCGACCATGCGTTCCGGGGCTTCGACCTCAACTGCCCGGACTCGGCCAACAGCTTCACGGCCCGGTCGTCGAAGTGCGGGCTACCCCGGATCACCGAGTGGAAGCGGGAGTTCGCCGGCTACGTGAAGCACCACGACCTCCCCACGTTCGAGTTCTTGCGCCTGCCCAACGACCACACCGACGCGACGGCCCCGGGGAAGCCGACCCCGAAGGCCTACGTGGCGGACAACGACTGGGCACTGGGCCAGCTGGTGGACGCGGTGTCGCACTCCCCCTATTGGCGGAACACCGCGATCTTCGTCACCGAGGATGATGCGCAGGCGGGGCCTGACCACGTGGACGCCCACCGCACCATCTCCCAGGTGATCAGCCCCTACACCCGGACGGGGAACGTGGACTCGACCTTCTACGACACGGCCTCGATGCTGCGCACGATGGAGCTCATCGTGGGTATCAAGCCGCTGACGCAGTTCGACGCCTACGCCACCCCGATGGTGAACTCCTTCACCAACCATCCGAACCTCACGCCCTACACGGCGGTGAAGCCGACGACGAACATGGCGGCGACCAACACGGCGTCGTCGCCGATGGCGGCCCAATCGGCCAGGCAGAATGTGGCCGAGGCTGATCGCATCAACGAGGCGGAGTTCAACCAGGCGATCTGGAAGAGCGTCAAGGGGGCCGACAGCCAGATGCCCCCGCCGCTGAGCCACGGGGTCCCCGTGGCCACCCCGGTCAACCCCCGGGGCCCGAACGCCAGCAACGGCTGAGCGGGCGGGGGTCGCAACGGCCCGCAGCGGCACGGCTTCCCGCCGTGTCGCTGCGGGCTTGGCCGTCGGTGTGGAACACCGGGTTGAAGCTCATGAGAACGGGTGTGGCGCCGGCGTGCTGCGTGCGACCCTGGGCCACCGCCTGGCGCCCCTGGTCCTACGCCGTCCCCGACTGGTCCGGGAGGGGTTCCGGACGATCGGGCAGCTCCGCGTCCACTACGCGCCCTTTGGGGCCGGTCTGGCGTCCACGCTCGGGGTGTCGGGAGGAGGTCGAGGCCGCCCCGGCCACCGGTTGGCCGA
>DASQQH010000276.1:0-7141 GCA_035643555.1 Acidimicrobiales bacterium
AACCGTCTCGGCCATCCGGCGTCCGGCCACCGAGGTCATGTTGGCCACCACGACGGGGATGGTGGCCCCACTGCCGTCGACGGTGGCCAGGTCCACGTCGAGCCGGGAGGCGACGTCCGAACGGCTCGGCACCAGGAAGACGTCCTCGTAGGTCGTCTCCGACTCGGAGCACCCCGGGTGAAGGAATCGCACGGCTCTGGCATGCTACCGGCCGGCTCCCCCCGTGACCCGGCCACCCCGGCCATCAGCACGATCAGTGCCTGCGTCGCCACGAAGAGAACCCGGCGTTGACGGGTTGATGGGTGCTCTCTATCGTGTCGGGCGTCATCGCGATGGCACGGCGGACGGCCGTCGCGAGGTGGCCGGCGGTTCAGGCGGAGTCGCCGGTCCAGGACGGCGGACTCAGCTGGGAGGTCCTGCGTGCCGGGTCGTTGGTTGCGGCGGATGTCGGTGGTGGCGGCGGCAACGATGGTCGGGCCACTGGCCGAGGTGGCGGTGACGGGCGTCGGCCCGGGTGCACCCCCGGCGGGGGCCAGCCCGGGGGCGACGGGGGGGTCCACGCTCCAGGCGGACCAGGCCAAGGCCTCCCGGTTGGCATCCCGCATCCAGGCCGAGGACGCCCGGGTGACCGCCCTGGCCCAGCAGTTCGACCAGGCCCGGATGGTCGCCCAGGACACCGTCGCCCACTACCACCACGTCCAGGCCCAGGTGGCCACGGCCCACCAGCGTGTGGGGCAGGCCAAGAACCGCGTGCGCAAGCTGGCGGTGGCGGACTTCGTGGGCAGCGACAACCTCTCCCAGGTGAGCCAGGCGCTCCAGGGCAAGCCCTCCCAGGCGGCGGTGAACAACGTGTTCCTCCAGGCCGAGGGGCACCAGCAGCAGGCCATCATCAACCGGTACAACGCCACCAAGGCCGACCTGGCCAGCAAGGAGGCCGCCCTGGCCAAGGCCGCCCACCGGGCCCAGGCCGCCATGCACGCGGCCCAGGCGGCGGATCAGGCCGCCCAGAAGGAGGTGGACGCCCAGCGCGCCACCCTCGGCCAGGTGCAGGGGAGGATCGCCCAGCTCGTGAGCGCCGACCAGGCCCAGCAGGCCGCCCGACGCCAGGCCGCGGCCGCCGCTCAGGGGACCATCGCCGTCACCACCGGGGCCGGCTCCAGCGCCGGCGACCAGGCCGCCCACGTCGCCGAACAACAGGAGGGCAAGCCCTACCAGTACGGGGCGGCCGGTCCCAACAGCTACGACTGCTCCGGGCTCACCATGTACTCCTGGGAGCAGGAGGGGGTGTCCCTGCCCCACAACGCTGCCGCCCAGTACTCCGACACGAGGCGGATCAGCCAGAGCCAGCTCCAGCCCGGCGACCTCGTCTTCTATGGCAGCGGGGGCGGGGGCGGCCAACCGGGTCACGTGACCATCTACATCGGCAACAACGACGTGGTCTCGGCAAACAGCCCGGGCACCAACGTCCAGGCGCAGTCGATCTACTACGACGGCACCCCGATGGGCTTCGGCCGGGTGCCGTAGGGCCGAGGCTCCGTCGCCGGTCGGGGCCGGGTGAGCCCTCCCGGGGGCTGCGGGTAGGGCACGGGCATGCGAGTCGAAGACGTCATCACCCCGGGCAACCCCGGCGCCTTCACGGTCGGCGACCGGAGCGCCGCGGACAGCCTGGACCACCTGGCCCCGGTGCACCGGGCGATGCTCGACCGGCCGGTGACCGCCGTGCTCGCCACCGAGAAGGCGAACGGCCGACCCCAGCTCACGCCGGTCTGGTGCAACACCGACGGGGTCCACGTGCAGATCAACACCGCCAGGGGCCGCCTCAAGGACCGCAACCTCCGGAGCCGCCCCCGGGCCTCGCTGTTGCTGTTGGACCCTGAGGACCCCTACCACTGGCTCATGATCGAGGGCGACGTGGCGGAGACGGTGGACGAGGACGACGCCGACCGGGGCCATGAGGCGACCACCACCATCGACGACCTGGCCGAGAGCTACCTCGGCCAGCGCCCCTATCCCCTGCGCGCCCCTGAGGGGGAGGTGCGGGTGCTCCACCGGGTGCTGCCCACCCGCATCATGACCTTCGGCCCCGCCCAGGGCTGAGGCCAGGCGGGGGCTGTCTCCCCCCACGGCCCCGGTGGGGACGAGGGGGGGACTCCTATGGTGGCGGGCGGAAGGATCGCCACCAGAGGAGCAGGGAGGCGGATCGATGAAGGTACGGATCGGGGTGGGCCCGGGCGCCGCCTCGCCCGACGCGGCCGGCCTGGGGGAGCTGGTCGACGCCCTCGCCGACCTCGGGTTCGACTCGCTGTGGGTCTCCGACGTCCTCACCGCCCCCGGCGTTGACGCCCTGGTGGGCCTGGCCTGGGCGGCTGGCCACCACCCTCGGCTCAAGCTCGGGACCACCGCGGTGGCTCCCGGTCGGAACCCCCTGCGCCTGGCCAAGGAACTGGCCACCCTGGACACCCTCTCGGGCGGCCGCCTGCTGGTCACGCTGGTACCGGGCCTCCCCCGTGAGCCCGAGTCCGGGGCCATCGGCGCCGCCCGGGGGGACCGGGGTCGGGACCTGGAGGAGGCCCTGGACCTCGCCCGGCGGCTGTGGCGGGGAGAGCAGGTGAGCTGGCACCGGGGGGACCTGGTCCTGGAGCGGGTGACGCTCTCCCCCCGCCCGGTGCAGGACCCCCTCGAGGTGTGGCTGGGTGGCATGGCCCCGGCTGCCCTGGAACGCTGCGGGAGGCTGGCCGACGGATGGCTCCCCTCGCTGTGCACCCCCGAGGAGGCCGCTTCCGGGCGCCGGGTGGTCGAGGACGCGGCCGCCAGGGCGGGGCGGCGGATCGACCCGGAGCACTTCGGGGCCAGCGTCGCCTACGCCACCGCCGCCCTGGACGAGCCCACGGCGGCGGCGGTGGCTGCCAGAAGCCGCGGGCAGGCGCCCGAGGACGTGGTGCCCGTCGGGCTGTCGGCGCTGCGAACCAGGCTGGAGGCCTTCATCGCCGTGGGGACCTCGAAGTTCGTCCTCCGGCCCCTGAAGCCCCCCGCCGACTGGGCGGGCGAGCTGGAGGCCCTGGCGGCCGCCGTCGGGGACCTGCAGACCTGATCCCCCCGCCGGGCCCACGAGCGGCCCTGCCCCTCGGACCGCCCGTCCCGGGCCCGCAACGGCCCCCTCGACGTCCCTCGGGCGCGGGGAGGAGGCGGGCCGGGGGACACCCCGGCTGCCCGACGACAGCCCCGTTGCCCGGGCCGACCCCTGCGGGGCGCCGGGTCCGCCGGCGTGGTTGCCGTGGGGCCGCCCACGTGGTGGGCTGGCGCCCATGACCCCTGCGGTGACCCAGACCGACCTGGACCGGCTCCGCCGCCTGGTGGGCGGCGACCACGGCCTGGCCACCGTGGCCACACGTCGGACCGACGGCACGGTGCAGGCGTCGGTGGTCAACGCCGGGCTCATTGACCACCCCGTCACCGGAGCGCCGGTGGCCGCCTTCGTGGCACGGGGCAACGCCCGCAAGCTCGTCCACCTGCGCCGCTCGCCGCGGGCCATCGTCCTGTGGCGGGTGGGCTGGACCTGGGCCTCGGTGGAGGGCCCGGTCGAGCTGGCCGGCCCCGACGACCGCCTTGCCGGCCTGGAGCCCTCCCGGATCCCGGGCCTCCTGCGGGCCGTGTTCCAGGGGGCGGGCGGCACCCACGACGACTGGCCGACCTTCGACCGGGTGATGGCCGAGGAGCGGCGGTGCGCGGTGCTCCTGGCTCCCGAGCGGGTCGCCGGCGTGGCCTGACGACCGGGAGCCCGGTCCGCCGGGCCCGCACCGATGGGCCGCCACCGGTGCGCGGTCGCCGCTACCATCACCCGAGGCCGCGACCGATCCGGAGGCTGGCATGGCCTGGGAACCCGAGCTCGAAGAGCTGCGCCGGCGGACCGAGCTGGCCGAGCGGCAGGGGGGCCCGGACAAGGTCGACCGCCAGCACGCCGCCGGTCGCCTGACGGTCCGGGAGCGCATCGCCGCCCTGGTCGATCCGGGGACCTTCCACGAGGTGGGCGCGATCGCCGGCTCGGCCACCTACGACGACCGGGGCGAGCTGGTGGACCTCCGGCCGGCCAATTTCGTCTGCGGGACCGCCAGGATCGACGGGCGGAAGGTGGTCCTGGGCGGCGACGACTTCACCGTGCGGGGAGGCGCCAGCGATGCGGCCATCGCCGCCAAGCAGGTCCACGCCGAGCGCATGGCCGGCGCCCTCCGCCTGCCCCTGGTCAGGTTGGTCGAGGGCACCGGAGGCGGGGGCAGCGTCCGGTCCCTCGACCAGATCGGGGCCACCTACGTGCCGGCCAACCCCGGGTGGGACCTGGTCATCGACAACCTGTCGGTGGTCCCGGTCGTGGCGGCCGGCCTCGGCCCCGTCGCCGGGCTGGGCGCTGGACGGCTGGCGGCCAGCCACTTCGCGGTGATGGTCGAGGGCACCTCCCAGCTGTTCGTGGCCGGCCCCCCGGTGGTCGAGCTGGGCATGCACGAGAACCTCACCAAGGAGGAGCTGGGCGGCGCCGGCGTCCACCGCCGGAGCGGCGCCGTGGACCTGTTCGTCCCCGACGAGCCCGCGGCGCTGGACGCCGTCCGGGCCTTCCTCTCCTACCTCCCGGCCAGTGTGTACCGGGTCCCCCCCGTCCAGGCCTGCGCCGACCCGCCGGACCGTCGGGATGACTGGCTGGCCTCGGCCGTCCCCCGGAACCGACGACGCCCCCATGACGTCAGGGCGATCATGGCCTCGCTGTTCGACGCGGGCACGGTCTTCGAGCACTGCCGGTACGGGGGGGCGACGGTCACCGCCCTGGCCCGCCTCGACGGGCACCCGGTCGGGGTCCTGGCCGGCGACCCGTATCACGGCGGGGGCGGCCTCACCGATGTCGGCGCCGAGGCCATGGTCCGCCTGGTGGACCTGTGCCAGACCTTCCACCTGCCCCTGGTGGTCCTCACCGACCAGCCGGGCATCGCCATCGGCGCCGAGGCCGAGCGGCGGGGGACGATCCGGGCGGCGGTGCGGGCCACCGCCGCGGTCTACCAGGCGACCGTCCCCGCCGCCGAGGTCATCCTCCGCCGGGTGTTCGGGGTCGGGGGTGCGGCGATGACGAACCGACACGGGTTCGCCGCCCGCTGGGCCTGGCCGTCGGGGGACTGGGGGTCCCTCCCCGTCGAGGGCGGCATCGAGGCCGCCTACCGGGCGGACCTGGCGAGCGCCGAGGACCCAGCTGCCCGCCGGGAGGAGATCCGAGCCGGCCTGGACGCCATCCGCTCACCCTTCCGCACGGCCGAGCGCTTCGGCATCGAGGAGCTCATCGACCCCCGCGACACCCGCCCCCTGCTGTGTGAGTGGGTCCACGACGCCTATGCCCTGCTGCCCGAGCAGCTGGGGCGGCCGTCGTTCGGCGTCCGGCCCTGAGGCACCGACGGCGTCCGGGCGGCTCCCGCCCCGGCCGTGTAGGCGACCAGGCTGCCCGGGAACAATCTCATTATCGCGGCGTTCCCCTAGAGCCTGGTCGTCTATATGGAGGGTTCATGAGCCAGATTACCGTTGCTCCGGATGCGCCCCAGGAGCTTGAGGACCTCGGCCGGATGCTTGCCGCCGAGCGGGAGCGGGCCGAGACGCGGGTCGCCGATCTGCGCACCGAGCTCGAGGGCCTGGACACCAACCCCGAGATCGAGGTGAGCTTCGACGACGAGGACTCCGAAGGCGCCACGACCGGCCTGGAGCGGGACCGGGTGGCCAGCCTGCTCGCCGCGGCACGCCAGCACCGAGAGGAGCTGGACGAGGCCTTGACCCGCCTCGAGGCCGGCGCCTACGGGCGGTGCGAGAGCTGCGGGCAGCCAATCCCCCGGGAGCGCCTGGAGGCCCTTCCCACCGCCCGCTTCTGCGTGGCGTGCCTGACGCCCGACCCGCTCCGCCGGGCCCGGTGATCGGGCGGCCCCGGGCCGGCCGATCCCCTCACACCGGGTGGCTGGTCGGGCCCCAAGATGCTTGACGGTCTCATTGCGGGGAGCTAACATGCTGGCGCATATTACGCACAGCAAGGACACATTATGCACAGGGCGTTACATCGAGGCACCAAGGCGCTCCTCGATGTCCCTTGCTGCCGAGCCCAGGCGGGGTCCCAGCTCCAGAAGCCGGTCGTAGGGGAGCCGGTAGGTCGGTCCCGACACGCTGACGCAGGCCACGAGGTTCTCGGCGCGGTCCAGCACCGGTGCCGAGACGCCGTTGATCCCCTCGTCCTGCTCCCCCACCGTTATGCCAAACCCCCGCTTCCGGGTCAGGCTCCCTTCCCGGCGAAGCTGCTCCTTGTCGACGATGGTCAACGGCGTCCTGGCCTCGGGCGGCGTGAGGAAATACGCTTCGAAATCGTCCGGGGAATACGACGCCAAAATCACCTTGCCGCTGGACGTGCAATGCAGCGGCAAGGGCACGTCGACGTAGTTAATGACCCGCACCGGCGTCTCCGGGTCGATCTGGTCAACCGCCACCGTTCCGTTCTGGGCCACCACGTTCAGGCTCACGGTCTCGTTCACCTCCGACGCCAATGCTTCCAGCACGGGGCGTGCCCGACGGATCAGGGATTCGTGATGGGAAGAATACGCGGCCAAGACGGTCGCCTCGTAGCCCAGCCGGTACGTCTGGGTGACCGGGTCGCGCTCGACGAATCCCCGGCTCTCCAGCGTCGCCAGAAGCCGATACGCGGTCGTCCTGTCCAGCCCCGCGGCCGCCGCCAGCTCCCGGGCGGTCCTCGGCTCCTTGTCCTTAGCCACAAGCTCAAAAAGCTCGAGCGCCCTGATCACGGATTGAATCAGCTGGGGCATCAGTTCGGGTCGTGACGTTCGTAACTGTTATCTATCAATTCTGAACCACATTGGGGGGTTCTCAATGAAGAGAGTGGGTGAACCGTGAAAACACGTGCTGGCGTACTGTACCATGCCGGGGCTGGCATCGAAGTAACCGAGTTGGAACTGGAGCCCCCAGGGGAACAGCAGGTACTGGTCCGAATCGAGGCTAGCGGGGTCTGCCATAGCGACCTCAGTGTGATCGATGGAATGGTCACCGCACCCCTTCCGGCGGTCCTGGGCCACGAGGCTGCCGGCTGGGTCGAGGATGTGGGACGCGGGGTGACCCG
>DASQQH010000277.1:0-4485 GCA_035643555.1 Acidimicrobiales bacterium
CCGCCCGACCGAGGACCGTGGACGGTGGCCCAGGAGGTGGCCGCCGCCGGCCCGGGGGGACCATCGGGAGGTCGGCGACCCGCCCCGACAGCGCCCGGGAACCGCACCGAAACCTCTTTTGCCGAGGTAAGCTTCTGGCGATGCCGACGGCCGCCTCCCCCAGCCCCGCCGGGGTCGACCTCGGAGCCGACGGTCTGGTCGAGGTGCTGCGCCGGGTGCTCCGGGGCGTCCGGCACCGAAGCGCACCGTCGTCGGCCTCCCCCCTGCTGGCGGAGGCCGAGGTGGAGGTGCTGGTCCTGGTCGAGTCCCACGGCGAGTGCCGGGTCGGCGAGGCCGCGGCCGAACTGGGGCTGGCCGCCAACACCGTCAGCAGCATCGTCACCCGCCTGGTCGTGGCCGGCCTGTTGACCCGCACCCCCGACCGCCGGGACCGGCGTGCGGCCCGGCTGACCCTCACCGCGGCCGGCACCCGGCGTCTCACCGCCTGGCGCGACCAACGCCGGGCGGTGGTGGTCGAGGCGCTCGGCGCCCTCGCTGACGCCGACCGCGCCGCCGTGCTCGCCGCCCTTCCCGCCCTGGGCCGCCTCGCCGACGCCATGGGGGACGATGATGGCTGAGATGACGGGCCAGCGCGTCCAGCCCCACCCCCCCGCCACCCACGACGGTCCGGGCCCCGGGGGGGGCGGGACCCCCGCTATCGAGGTCCAGGGGCTGGTGAAGCGCTACGGGGACCTCGAGGCCGTCCAGGGGGTGAGCTTCACCGTGGCCCCCGGGGAGACCTTCGGGTTCCTCGGGCCGAACGGGGCCGGGAAGTCGACGACCATCTCCATGCTGTGCACGCTCACCGCCCCCAGTGACGGCTGGGCCCGGGTGGCCGGTGCCGACGTGGTCGCCGAGCGGTCCACGGTGCGCAGCCATATCGGGCTGGTGTTCCAGGACACCACCCTCGACGACTACCTGACCGCCGCCGAGAACCTGCGGTTCCATGCCGAGCTCTACGGCGTGCCCCGGGCCTCGGTCGACCTCCGCCTGGGGCGGGTCCTCGAGATGGTGGACCTGTCGGACCGCCGGGACAGCCTGGTCCGGACCTTCTCGGGGGGGATGAAGCGGCGTCTGGAGATCGCCCGGGGCCTCCTCCACTCCCCCCGGGTCCTGTTCCTCGACGAGCCCACGGTGGGCCTGGACCCCCAGACCAGGACCCACATCTGGGGCTACATCAACTCGCTCAAGGCCCAGGAGGCGATCACCATGTTCCTCACCACCCACTACATGGACGAGGCCGAGTACTGCGACCGGATCGCCATCATCGACCACGGGCGGCTGGTGGCAGTGGACACCCCCGAGGCCCTCAAGGCCAGCGTGGGCCAGGACCGGGTGGAGCTGGTGACCGACGACAACGCGGCGGCCATCGAGGCCCTCCGGGACCGCTTCGACCAGGAGGCGGTGGTGAGCGAGGGGGCCGTCACCGTCTACGTCCCCAACGGGGAGACCTTCGTCCCCCAGGTCTTCGCCGGCCTCGGGATCCCCATCGGCTCGGTGCGGGTCGCCCGGCCCACCCTGGACGACGTGTTCATGGCCTACACGGGCAAGACCATCCGCGACGCCGAGGCCTCCACGGGGGAGCGGCTGCGGTCCAACCCGTTCATGCGGGCCAGGAGGCGCTAGGGGTGGCGGCGACGGCGGCGGATCTGGAGCTGCCCCCGGTCCGGGTGGCCGGCGGGCGCCTGGTCGACGACCTGCGGGCCCTGTGGGTGGTGTGGAAGCGGGAGCTCATCCGCTTCCTGCGCAACCGGCTGCGCATCGTCACCTCCCTGGTGCAGCCGGTGCTGTTCCTGTTCATCCTGGGCACCGGGCTGTCCCCCATCCTGCCCGGCGCCGGCAACTTCAACTTCCGCACGTTCATGTTCCCCGGGGTGGTGGCCATGACCGTGCTGTTCACCGCCATCTTCTCGGCCATCTCCATCGTCTGGGACCGCGAGTTCGGCTTCCTCCGGGAGATGCTGGTCGCCCCCGTGCACCGCTGGTCCCTGGTCCTCGGCAAGTGCCTGGGCGGGGCCACCGTCGCCACCATCCAGGGGACCATCATGTTGGCCCTGGCCGGGGCGGTGGGTGTGCCCTACGACCCGCTCATGCTGCTCATCCTGGTCGGCGAGATGGCCCTCACGGCCTTCGCCCTGACCTGCTTCGGGGTCCTGCTGGCCTCCCGCATGGCCCAGATCGAGTCCTTCCAGGTCGTGACCCAGTTCTTCGTCCTGCCCATGTTCTTCCTCTCGGGCGCCGTGTTCCCCCTGTCCAACCTCCCCGCCTGGCTGGGCGCCCTGGCCAGGATCGACCCCCTGTCCTACGCCGTCGACCCCCTGCGCCGGGCGGTCTTCGCCCACGTCAGCCTGTCACCCGCCCTCGCCCGCACCCTGAACCCGGGGCTCAGCTGGGGCGGGTGGCGGTTGCCCACCATGCTCGAGCTGGGCATCGTGGCGGCGATGGCCGCCGTCATGCTGGCGATGGCCGTGATCCAGTTCTCCCGCCCGGAGTGACCGCCGCCGGCCGGGGTCACCCGCGCCGGCGGCAGGGAGGTGCCCACGGCGGGGGCGTCCCCCTCGCCCCGGGCCACCCGCCCGGCCCGGCGGTCACAGCACCGCCCCCAGCTGCCAGGGGGCGAACTCCTCGTCGCCCAGGCCCAGGACCTCGCTCGCGGTGGGCTCCCCCGAGGCCGTGGCCAGCACGGCGTCCAGGATCGCCCTGCCCATGCCGGCGACGTCCACCGCCCCGTCCAGCACGGCCCCACAGTTGAGGTCCATGTCGTCGGCCATCCGCCGGTAGAGGTCCGAGGTCGTGGCCAGCTTCAGGCTGGGGACGGGCTTGCACCCGTAGGCCGAGCCCCGCCCGGTGGTGAAGCAGACGACGTTGGCCCCACCGGCCACCATGCCCGTCACCGACACCGGGTCGTAGCCGGGGGTGTCCATGAACACGAAGCCCCGGGCGGTGACCGGCTCCGCGTAGGCGTAGACGGCCTCGAGGGGGGTGGTGCCCCCCTTGGCCGCCGCCCCCAGGGACTTCTCCAGGATGGTGGTGAGGCCCCCCTCCTTGTTCCCGGGGGAGGGGTTGTTGTCGAGGGAGGCGCCCTGGGACGCGGTGTAGGTCTCCCACCAGGCGATGCGCTCGAGGAGGGCCTCGGCCACCGCCGGGCTGGCCGCCCGGCGGGTGAGGAGGTGCTCGGCGCCGTAGATCTCGGGGGTCTCCCCCAGCACGGCGGTGCCCCCCTGGCGCACCAGGAGGTCGGCCGCGGCCCCCAGGGCCGGGTTGGCGGTCACCCCCGAGAAGGCGTCGGAGCCCCCGCACTCCAGGCCGAGGACCAGCTCGCTGGCCGGCACCGGCGTCCGGTGCACCGCGTCGGCGGCGGGCAGCATGGCCTCGAGTGCCGCGGTCCCCTCGGCCACCGCGGCGCGGGTACCGCCCTCCTCCTGGATGGTCATGATCTCCACCGGGGTCTCCCGGGGCACCGACCACTCGGCCGCCAGGTCCCGGACCTGGTTGGCCTCGCACCCCAGGCCGAGCAGGAGCAGCCCGGCCACGTTCGGGTGGCGGGCGTAGCCCCCGAGGACCCGGCGGAGAACGGCCATCCCCTCGCCGCTGACGCCCATCCCGCACCCGCTGGTGTGGGTGAGGGCCACCACCCCGTCGACCCGGGGGTAGCGGGCCAGGGCGCCCGACTCGGCGAGCCGGCGGGCGATCAGCTTCGCCGCCGTGGCCGAGCAGTTGACCGAGGTCACCACCGCCAGGTAGTTGCGGGTCGCCACCCGGCCGTCGGGACGGACGATGCCCTGGAAGGTGGCGCGCTCCCCCTCGGGGACCCGGGGGGCCGGGCGGGCGTCCACCCCGGGGTGGTGGTCGTGGGCGACGGCCCCGAAGGCCAGGTTGTGGGTGTGGACGTGGTCGCCGGGGGCGACGGGGGCGGTGGCGAACCCGATCACCTGGCCGTACTTGTGCACGGGGTCACCCTGGCGGAGGGCCCGCAGGGCCACCTTGTGCCCGACCGGCACCGGTCCTCCGATCGTCACCTGCCCCGCTTGGCCGAGGTCCACCGCCTGGCCGGCGGCCAGGGCGGCGGTGGCCACGCCCACGTCGTCGCCCGGCGCCAGGACCAGCACGGCCGGGGAGTCACCCCGGCCGGTGTGGCCCGGGTCGGGAGGATGGGGGGACTCGACGCTCGCCACGGTCACCTCCCCCCGGTCGCCACGGTGCGCCCCGGGCGGGGGCGGCGACGGGTGGGTCTGGCATCGGCCACGGCAACTCCTCCTGGCTCGTCCCGGTTTCCTGCGCCGGCGACCACCCTGGCCCCCGCGGTCCTCAGAAGGCCCGTCGGGGGACCTCGTGGCCGCCGGCCCCCACCAGGAAGTCGAGGTCGGCCCCCCGATCGGCCTGGAGGGCGTGGGTGACGTAGAGGCCCACCCAGCCCCGCTCGCCGGCGGGCGGGGGAGGGCGCCA
>DASQQH010000278.1:0-2464 GCA_035643555.1 Acidimicrobiales bacterium
CGGCCACCCACCGTCCGTTGCTGGTCCTGGTCTCCGACGGTCGGGCCACCGCCGGGCCCACCGGGCGGGACCCGGTGGCCGCCGCCCGTGAGGCCGCGGCCGCCGTGGCGGAGCGGGGGGTGGCCAGCGTGGTCGTGGACGCCGACGAGGGCCCGGCCCCCCTGGGCCTTGCCCGATCGCTCGCCGACGCCATGGGGGCCGCCCTGGTGGGCGTGGAGGACCTCACCGCCGGGTCCCTGGCCGGGGTGGTGCGGGACGCAGCTCCCCGCTAGCTGTCGGAAAAATCACCCGGAGCGGTGAACGGTGGGTGAAGGGAGCCCCGGACGGGTAGAGGCCGGGCAATGTCCGAGGGCCCGCCTCCCGACCCGGTGCGTCGACGCGCCCGCCAGGCGGGATGCCAGACTGACCCGCAACGACCCCTGCGGGCGTCGTAGGGTCGGACAAGCCTGATGGTCCTCGTCTTCGTTCTCGGCCTCGGTGCCGCGGTGCTCCTGGCCCTCGGCTTCGTGATACAGCAGCACGCGGCCGCCCGGGCGCCCGCCGAGGAGCGGCTCTCGATCCGCCTGCTCCTGGACCTGGCGCGCCGTCCCCTGTGGCTGGGCGGCATCGCCGCCATGGTCGGGGGCCAGATCCTGGGGGCGACCGCGCTGGCCCGCGGCAGCCTCCCCCTGGTGGAGCCCCTGCTGGCCGCCAACATCCTCTTCGCCCTGCCCCTGTCGGCGGCCTGGACCCGCCAGCGGCTGGGCTGGCGGGAGTGGGCGGGGGCCTTCGTCCTGATGGGCGGCCTGGCCCTCTTCGTGGGCGCCGCCGGGCCCACCCAGGAGCAGGCCTCGAAGGTCTCCACCGTCGGGTGGATCATCGCCTGTTGCGCCATCGCCGGGGTGGTGGCGCTCCTGATCTGGGCGGCGAAGCGCCTGGAGGTGGTGGAGGAGGCGACCCTCCTGGCCGCCGGGGCCGGCATCCTCTACGGGCTCCAGGACGGGTTCACCCAGCGCAGCCTCCTCGTGTTCGGCCACGGGGGCCTGGGCGCCATGATGGCCAGCTGGCACCCCTACGCCCTGGTCGCGGCGGCCATCGTGGGGCTGATCCTGGCCCAGAGCGCCTTCGAGGCCGCCCCGCTGGCGGCCTCCCTGCCCACCCTCACCATCGCCGAGCCCATTACCGGCATCGGCCTGGGCGCCGGGCTGTTCTCCCAGGGGCTGCGCCTGAGCCCCCTGCCCCTGGCCCTCGAGCTGTTGGGGATCCTGCTCATGGCCGTGGGCGTGTACATGGTGGCCCGTTCGCCCGTGGTCACCGGGGGCGGGGCGTCGGAGTCGGGCACCGGCACCTCCCAGGCCGCGGCCTGAGCCGGGCGGGGCCCGCCTGCCCGCCGGCTGGTGGCACACGGGCCACGAGGCCCATCCTTGCAGCATGGCCGATGAGGTGGAACGCCGGTTGACGGCGCATCTCCGGACCTGGTTGGGCATGTGGCCGCCCCCACCGGGGCAACTCGCCGTCGTCGGGTCCCCCGGCCGGGAGCGGCCCGGCTGGGACGGGCAGGTCCGCCCCGTGGCGGGGGTGGTGCGAGAGGACGGCGCCGGGGTCCTGTCGGTGCCGCCCGGGGTGCGCGCACGGATCGCCCCCCTGGCGGCCGAGGGGCCCGGCCGGCTGGGCCCCGCGTTGGGGTCGGCGCTCGGGCTGGGGACCGCCACGCTGGGGCGGGGGGTGTTCCGCTGGTCGGCCGCCCCGGCGAGGTTCCCGGAGGTGGGGGAGTGGGTGGCCACCACCGACCCCCGTGTCCCGGCCTGGCTGAGCCCCTTCGGCGGCACGGTCCTCATCGCCTGGGACCATGACGGGCGCTACGGGGCCGGCGTGGGGTGCAAGCGCCACGATCCCTGGGGCCGGGAGCTGGCCGTGGTCACCGAGGAGCACCTCCGGGGGCGAGGGATCGCCCGGGCGCTGGTGGCCCAGGCGGCCGCCGCCGTGCTCGCCGCCGGCCGGGTGCCCACCTATCTCCACCGCCCGGACAACCAGGCCTCGGCGTCGGTGGCTGCCGCCGCCGGTTTCCCCGATCGTGGCTGGGAGGTCCTGGGGCTGCAGGCAGGAAGGGACGCCCCGCCGTGAGCGACAACCGGCGCCGTTCGCCCTGAGCCGCCCGGCACCGGTGCGCCCGCCGGCCCCGCCCCGAGTTGCACCGGGGTCCCGGCTGGCCCGGAGGTGGGGTCCCCCCCGCCGGGCGGCCCGAGTGGGCCCGGCGCGTCGGCTGGTCGCCACTCCCGGCCCGCTCGCCCGACGGCGTGGGGCCCATCAGGCGGGGTGTGGGTCCTCCCGCCGGGCATCCGAGCGGCGGCCCGGATGCCCGGCGACAGCCGGGTCACCGCGGCGGACGCCTCGCCGGCGCCTCCCCGAGGGCTCGGCCCATCAGCCCTCCGCGATCCTGGTCCGGCGACCGAGGCCGCCCTGGCCCGGGTGGCGGAGCTTGGCC
>DASQQH010000279.1:0-2049 GCA_035643555.1 Acidimicrobiales bacterium
GGACCCCGGCGACGCCGCCCCCGCCGGCCGCCTCCTCGGCGTCGATGACCGCGAGCACGTCCTCCTCGGTGACCGGCTCGAAGTAGAGGCGGTCGGAGGTGTCGTAGTCGGTCGAGACGGTCTCGGGGTTGCAGTTGACCATGATCGTCTCGAAGCCGGCATCGCGCAGGGCGAAGCTGGCGTGGACGCAGCAGTAGTCGAACTCGATGCCCTGGCCGATGCGGTTGGGCCCCGAGCCGAGGATCACCACCCGGGGGCAGTCCGAGGGGGCCACCTCGTCCTCGTCCTCCCAGGTGGAGTAGTGGTAGGGGGTCCAGGCCTCGAACTCGGCCCCGCAGGTGTCGACGGTCTTGAACACCGGGGTCACCTCCGCCGCCCGGCGGGCGTCCCGCACGGCGGCCTCCCCGGCGCCGAGGAGGTGGGCCAACTGGGCGTCGCTGAAGCCGAGTCGCTTGGCCCGGCGCCAGTCGGCCCGGCTGAGGCGCCCCACGGCCCCGGTGCTCTGCTCGCCTGGGGCGGCGGTCCTGGCACTCGCCGCCAGGGCCTCCAGGTGGGCCCGCTCGGCGACGACGCGCCCGATCTGGTCCAGAAACCACAAGTCCACCCCGGTGGCCTCGGCCAGGGCCTCGGGGGCCACCCCCCGGCGCAGGGCGGCCTCAAGCTGGAAGACCCGGTCGGGGGTGGGCACCGCCGCCCGGGCGATCAGGTCGTCTGCCCCCAGGGCGTCCCAGGCCATCTCGCCCGGATCGGCGTTGAGCCCGGCCCGGCCGTGCTCCAGGGACCTGAGGGCCTTCTGCAGGGACTCGGGGAAGGTGCGCCCGATGGCCATGGCCTCCCCCACCGACTGCATCCGGGTGCCGAGCACCCCCGAGGTGCCCGGCAGCTTCTCGAAGGCCCACCGGGGGACCTTGGTCACCACGTAGTCGATGGTGGGCTCGAAGCAGGACGGGGTGGCCCGGGTGATGTCGTTGGCCACCTCGGGGAGGGTGTAGCCCACGGCCAGGCGGGCGGCGATCTTGGCGATGGGGAACCCGGTGGCCTTGGAGGCGAGCGCACTGGAGCGCGACACCCGGGGGTTCATCTCGATCACCACCATCTCCCCGGTCTTGGGCTCGACGGCGAACTGGATGTTGGACCCCCCGGTCTCCACCCCGATGCGCCGGATGCAGGCAAAGGCGGCGTCCCGCATGGCCTGGTACTCGACGTCCGAGAGGGTCTGGGCGGGGGCGACGGTGATGGAGTCCCCGGTGTGGACCCCCATGGGGTCCAGGTTCTCGATGGAGCACACCACCACGGCGTTGTCCGCCCCGTCCCGCATGACCTCGAGCTCGTACTCCTTCCACCCGGCGATGGAGCCCTCGATCAGCACCTCGGAGATGGGGCTCTCCTCCAGGGCCACCTCGGCCATGCGCCGGACCTGGCCCCGGTCCAGGGCGATCCCGGTCCCCTGGCCCCCCAGGATGTAGGAGGGGCGCATGATGAGGGGCACCCCGATGTCGTCCGCCAGGGCCATCGCCTCGTCCAGGCTGTGGGCGGCCCCCGAGGGGGGCACGGCCAGGCCGATCTCTCCCATGGCGGCCTTGAACCGCTCCCGGTCCTCGGCGGTGGCGATGGCCTCGGCGTTGGCCCCGATGAGCTCGATGCCCAGCTGGTCGAGGACCCCCCGCTCGTGCAGGGTGATGGCCAGGTTCAGGGCGGTCTGGCCACCCAGGGTCGCCAGCACGGCGTCGGGGCGCTCCCGCTCCAGGATGGCCGCCAGCACGTCGGGGTCCAGGGGCTCGACGTAGGTGCGGTGGGCGAAGTCGGGGTCGGTCATGATCGTGGCCGGATTGGAGTTGGCCAGGACCACCCGGTAGCCCTCGGCCTGGAGCACCCGGCAGGCCTGGGTGCCCGAGTAGTCGAACTCGCAGGCCTGGCCGATCACGATGGGCCCCGAGCCGATGATGAGGATCTTGTGCAGGTCGTCGCGGCGGGGCATCAGGCGCAGGCCTCCTTGAAGCTCGCGATCTGCTCGCGGAAGCGGTCGAACAGGTACAGCGAATCGTGCGG
>DASQQH010000280.1:0-2157 GCA_035643555.1 Acidimicrobiales bacterium
GCGGGGCAGGGCCCGCCGTGCCCACTCCGGGCCCTCAATGTGCAGGCCCCGTGCTGTGGCTTCGGCCCAGGACGCCTCCCCCCGCCACAGATCGACCAGGGTCCGTAGGGGCGTCACCACCGTCACGGTCACCGGATGCCCGGGATCGGTATCGCAGACATCGGTCCCCTCCTGGTCCACCACCAGCCACCACCACCGCGCAGCCTCCCGTGGCACCTCTAGAAACTGGAAGCGGACCACGGTGCGACCGTCGGGCATAGCGTCGAGGTCTAGGCTCCGGCGCAGATCCCACATGAGCAGGTGAGGGTCCAAGTCCGCGTCGCCGAGCTCGGGAATCCAACGCGCCCCCCAGCGGCCCAGGGCTTCCACCACCGGACGTAGCTCTTCGCCGGCCTCGGTAAGGAGATACACTACGCGCCCCCCGTGGTGACGACGCTCCACCACCCCGGCCTGAGCCAGCCGGTGGAGCCGCTTGGACAGCAGTGCCGGTGACATCCGGGGCACGCCCCGGCGCACGTCGTTGAAGTGGCGGCTGCCCATCAAGAGTTCTCGGACGACGAGCAAGGTCCATCGCTCGTCAAGCAGCTCCATGGCCTTGGCCACGGGACAGAACTGGCCGTAGGTGGTCATCGGCCCCTCCCCTCGGTGGTTCTGCAATCCTAGATCTCAGCTTGGGCGGTCGTCAGTACAGATGTTGTACCGGATCGCTACAACCCTAGAACTATCCCCTGGTGGCCCAGAGAGAGAGGATCCGGACGGCAACCGATCTCGATCCGCCAGGAGGCCACCGCTATGACCACCGCGCAAATCTCGGAGCAGGCCGTCACCATCCAGGAGCAGGCCCCCCGCCTCTTGGCTCACGTGGCGGGCTATGTCGGCCACCGTACCGTAGCCCTCGGTCTCCGCCTTGGACTCATCACCGCGCTGGCCGAGGCCGCCGCCCCCGTCACGAGCGACCAGCTTGCAGAGCAACTGGACCTGGACCCCTTCTACGTGGCCGTCTGGTGCCGCGGTGCCCTTGCTGCCGGACTGTGCGAGCTGGTCGAGGGAGCCTCAGGCGTCCCCGTGGACATGGAGGGCGCCTACCGCCTGGCCCCCCACATGGGGAGCCTCCTCCTCGACATCACCCATCCGGCCTACCTGGGCGGCCTGTTCACCGTGATGGAGCAACACGAGGTTTTCGATCGGTTCGAAGCCTCCCTCCCCAGTGGAAAGCGGCTGTGGTGGGACGGGTGCAGCCCCGAGTGGATCGCCGGGGTGGCCTGCACCGGCACCCCTTTCTACACCAGGCTCGCCCCGGCCGGCCTGGACAAGATCCCAGGCCTCCCCGAGCGTCTCGACGTCGGATGTCGCGTACTCGACACCGCCTGTGGGTCCGGGGCGGGGGTGGCGCACCTAGCCCAGGTGTACCCCGCCTGCGAGATCGTGGGGATCGACGGTGACCGGCATTCCCTCGGGAAGGCTGGGGAGCGGCTCACCGGCGCCGGCGTGGCCGAACGATGTTCACTCGTCCACAGCCCCCTCGAGGAGCTGACCCTCGAAGCGCCAGCCACCTGTGTCATCAATAACCTCTCGATGCACGAGTGCCGAGACATCGACCGGGCGACAGCCTCCATCCGGGGTGTGCTGGAGCCGGGCGGCTGGTTCGTGATTTCCGACTTCCCCTTCCCCGACACTGTGGAGGGGCTGCGCAGTGTCCCGGGGAGGGTGATGACCGGCATCCAGTACTTCGAGGCCCAGATCGACGATCAGCTGCTTTCCCGAGCGGCCTACGACGACCTCCTGGTCAGGCACGGGTTCACCGACCTCGGCCACTTCGAGCTCAGCCCGGTCCACGCCGTGACCTACGGTCGGGCCGGGTAGGAGTTCGAGGCTGGGGGCACCGGGACCGCACAGCCGTGGGCAATACCAGCCAAGCGAAAGCCGTTGGAGGCACAGCGCTCTGAACCCGCCACCGAGCCCAACCGCCACCGGCGGGCAAGCGGTGACGCGCCGCAACCCGACCGCCAAGAGCGGGCGGTCGGGATCCGGCGATGGCGATGTCCATCTCCAACGGCTCATCCGATTACCGCCAACAACGCCCGGTCCGTCGACGGTGCCGCCGAACTGGTCGGGGCCCCGTGACGGGGGATGAGGGGTCACACCACTTAGTCAATG
>DASQQH010000281.1:0-2546 GCA_035643555.1 Acidimicrobiales bacterium
GCCGTTCTCCTTCGGCGCAACCCAGGCGCTCCTCCCCGCCCTGGTCCCACCGTCAGAGCTCCCCAGGGCCAACGGCCTCCTCTACGCGGGGACCGCCACCACCGAGCACACGGTCGGCCCGGCGATCGGGGGCGTGGTCTACAGCCTCGCCCGGGTGCTCCCCTTCGGGGCGGACGCGGCGAGCTTCCTCGGCTCCTCGGCCCTCCTCCTCGGCCTGGGCCGGGAACCGGAGCCAACCGGCCCCCGGCCCGGGCGGCGAGGCCTCTCCCGCCAGTTGGTGGCCGACGTCCGAGCCGGCCTCAGCTGGTACCGCCGGAGCAGGGTGCTGGGATTGCTGAGCGCCACGGTGGCCACCCTGGCCCTCACCCAGGCCATGGTCTCGGCCATCCTGGTGCTCTTCGCCCTGGAGGCGCTGCACCTGTCCACGACCGGCTACGGGGTGTTCATGGGGGTGTTCGCCGTGGGCAACGTCCTGGGAGGCGTGCTGGCCAACCGGGCCCTGCGGGTGCTGGGGACCGCCCGGGTGGTGGCCCTGGCCGCCCTGCTCTCGGGGCTGGGCTATCTGGCGACGGGGACCCTGTCGTCGCCGGTCGCCGCTGCCGGGGTCCTGGCCGTGGTGGCCCTCGCCGTGGTGTGCGGGAACGTGGCCACCGTGTCCTTCCGCCAGGCGACCGTGCCCCCGGCGCTGCAGGCCCGGGTCGCCACGGTGTGGCGGGCGGTGGTGTGGGCGGCCCTCCCCCTCGGCTCGCTCCTCGGCGGGGTGCTCGCCGCCGGCCTCGGGCTGCGGATCCCCTTCTTCGTCGCCGGCGGCGCCCAGGCCCTCCTGGCGGTGATCGTGGCCGGCCCGCTGGCCCGCCTGATCAAAGCGGCCTCCGCGGCTCCCGAGCCGGCGGCCGGGACCACCCGGCCGGGGCAGCGGTAGCGTGCCGGCGGCTCAGGGCAGGCGGCGGAGAAGGACAGCCTCCAAGGTGGCACGGTCCGGCACCGCCCGCCCCGGTACCCCGAGTGGCGCCGCGGCGGTCTCGTGGGCGGCCGCCGCCTCCCGCCGGGCCGCCTCGGGGAGGTCGAGGAGGGCCACCAGCTCCCGGGCGTCCAGGCGCAGGAACGCCGCCGAATGGAACACCGCCCCCGGACGGGCGCGGCGCTGGGAGATCCCCACGACCTTCCGGCCCCCCACGGTCACCTCCCCGGCCCCCAGGCCGGCGAAGCACAGCGTGGCCGACCACGACGTGGCCACCGGCCGTCCACTGTGGACCGCCGCCGGCCCCAGCCCCACCTCGTCAAGGGCGTCCGCCCACAACCGGCCCACCCACCAGAAGGCCCGCCCGACGTCGGCGCACCACAGGGGGTCGCCGGCCGGCACGGCCAGGTCCAGCCACACGACCTGTTCGGGGACCACCAGGACCGCCCCCCCACCGCTGCGTCGCCTGACCACCTCCACCCCTGCGGCGCGGGCCCGGGCCTGGTCCACCGCCGCCGAGGGCTGGGCGCTGCCGAGGACCAGGGCCGCACGGCTCGGCTGGCACAGCCAGGCCACCCGGCCCTCGCCGCCGGCCCAGGGATCCCGGTGGTGGAGCTCACCCGCGTCAGCGGTGATCCGGACGACCCGCCACCCCCCGGCCTCGGGGCCAGCCGGGGGCCCCCGGTCGGCCGGGCAGCCCGCGGCGCTGGCGGGAGGGTGTGGCGTCACCACCGCCTACGCGGACAGGGAGGGCGGATCCAGGTACGGCTCCCAGTCCGGGTGCACACCGCCACCGGTGAACAACCAGGCTCGACCCCGCGGCTGGACCGGGGCACGCCGGAGGGTGAGGCCGGCCTCCGAGAGCAGCTGGTCCTCCTTGCGGGTGTTGCAGGGCCGACAGGCGGCCACGACGTTGTCCCAGGTGTGGGTGCCGCCCCGGCTCCGAGGGATGACGTGGTCGATGCTCTCGGCGGCGGCACCGCAGTACTGGCACCGGTGGCCGTCCCGGGCGAACACCGCCCGCCGGTTGAGCGCCACCCGGGTCCGGTAGGGAACCCGGACGTAGTAGGTCAGCCTAACCACCGACGGCTCGGCGAAGGACATGCGCTCGGAGCGGAACCGGGCCTCGGTGGTGTGGAGGGACTCGGCCTTGTCGGCGAGGACCAGGGTCAGGGCCCGACGGGAGGGCACGACACAGAGCGCCTCGTAGCTGGCGTTGAGCACGAGGGCCCGGCTCACCGCCTCGCTCCCCACCCGGAGCCATGGGCATCGGCGCCGCCCACGGCCCGAGCTAATGACACGCCCATCGGCGCTGAGCTTAGTGGGGACCGCTCACGTCTTGCGGACAACCGCGGCCCGGGCGGGCGACACCTGCCGGCTGAACCCCGCTGTGCCGTGACCCCCCTCGGCGGACGCCAGATCCCGGGCAGGGCCCATCGCAGGGCCCGGCAGCCCGGCGGGCCACCAGGGCCCAGGCCCGGCGCCATTACGGCTCCGTCACACCGCCGGGACCGTGGGCGACCCGCAGCGACCGGCGGCGGGCCCGATGGGCACGGGGCACCCCGGGGTCCTGGCGGTCCCGCGT
>DASQQH010000282.1:0-4541 GCA_035643555.1 Acidimicrobiales bacterium
GGGGGGTGACACCGGGGGCCACGGGGGCGAGCAGACGCCACACCGCCGCCCCGGTGAAGGCGCCGGTGACCATGCCCGGACCGAAGATCCCCCCCGAGCCCCCCGAGCTGATGGACAGGGAGGTGGTGAGAATCTTGGCCAGGGGGACCACCAGGACCAGCCACAGGGGCAGGGACAGGAGCTGGTGGCCGAGGTCCTTCTGGATCCACCCATAGCCGGTGCCGAGGGCCTGGGGGATGACGATGGCGAGCGCACCCACCATGACCCCCCCGATTGCCGGGCGGAAGTGGGGAGGCACCGGGATGCGCTTGAACAGACCCATCAGCCCGTAGAAGTTCTGGGAGTAGGCCAGCCCGATGAAGCCCCCGACGATCCCGATCAGGGCGTACCAGGCCAGCTGGATGGGGTGGGAGAACTGGTAGCTGGGCGCGGCGTAGCCGAACAGGGGCTTGAAGCCCATGAAGACGCCGAAGACCGTGTAGCCGATGATGGAGGCGATGATCGAGGGGATGATGGCCTCCACCTCGATGTCGTCCCGGTAGAGGATCTCCGCCGACAGCAGGGCGCCGCCCAGGGGCGCGCTGAAGATGGCTCCGATGCCCGAGCCGATCCCGATGGACACGGCGATGCGCCCGTCCTCGGGGGACAGGTCGAGCACCCGGGCCAGGAAGGAGCCGAACCCGGCGCTGATCTGGGCCGTGGGACCCTCTCGGCCCCCCGACCCTCCCGAGCCCATGGTGAGCGCCGAGGCCACGATCTTGACCGCCACCGTGAGAACCCGGACCTGCCGGGGGTTGTGGTGGACCGCCTCGATGGCCGCGTCGGTCCCGTGTCCCTCGGCCTCGGGGGCCAGGGTGTACACCAGCACCCCGGCCAGCAGCCCCCCGAAGCCCACGATCAAGGGCAGCGTCCAGGGCCGGACGAAGTTTGGCGACCCGGGGAGGAACCCCTCGGCCGCCGGGGTGGGCACCTGGTAGCCGGCAAGATCGTTCAGGAACAGGTGGGTGGCCAGGGTCAGGCTCTCGTAGAAGGCAACGGCGCCCAAGCCGGCGATCACCCCGAGCAGGCACCCCAGGAAGAGCCACTTGCGCAGGTAGGTGGTGGTGCGCACCCAGCGGGCGAGCCCGGTGGCGAGGCCCCGGAGCCGGGTACGGACGGAGACCGGGAGCTCGGTCCTGAGACCGGTCAAAGGGCCCACCTCCCCCGCCACTCCTTCACCTCGGGTTCGCCAGCCGCCTCGGCGAACGAGCCGAGCGAGTCGACCAAGCGCTGGCGGCGATCAAGCGGCATGGCCTCCACGATGCGGGCGATCTCCTCTCGCCGACGCTCGGTGACCTCCGCCACCACCCGATGGCCGGCCTCGGTGAGCACCATCCGGACCTGCCGGCGGTCCTTGGGGTCGGTGCGTCGTCGGACCAGACCCTTGCGGACCAGGCGATCGCACATGCGGGTGGCCGTCGACGGGTTCACGCCCAGCGAGGCCGCCAACGAGGCCATCCCCTGGGGGCCCCGATCGGCCAGGACCACCAGCGTCCGGTACTGGGGGAGGGTCACGTCGTCGGCCACGGTGGCCAGCGACTGCGCGGCCACCGCCACCAACGCCCGGCTGGCGTGGAGGACGGCCTCGATCACCGGATCCACCGCGCTCAGGCCGGTGGAAGGAGGTGGCATGTAGCAAGTGTTGCACATGGCACGGAGGCCACAAAATCGAGCGGCGCCCGGTGGCAGTCCACTGGTGGGGCCGCGGCGGGAATCCCGACGGATGCCGGACACCGAGCCGGGACCTCGAGGGCCACCCCAGCGGGCGAGTCGCGGCTGCGCCGGTCCCGGGGCCGTTGTCACCCTCCAGGCGACCACGGCACCCCAGGGGTCCGAGGTCCACACGCCGCCGGCCGGGCCGCCGTTTTCCTCGACCGGTCAGTGGAAACGACCTAACTATGCCGGACGACGATGCAGAGGGAAGAGTCGCGGCTGACGAGCGGGGCGCCGGCCAGGACCAGGAGGAGCGCTCGGACACCGCCCAGGACGGCCAGGAGGAACGCTCGGACACCGCCCAGGGGGACCAGGAAGGCTCGGACACCGCCCAGAACGGCCAGGAAGGCCGGTCGAGAACCCCACAGGGCCAGACCAGCCGTCCGAGGTTCCGGCCGGAGCGCCACCACCGGGACGCCAAGGGCGGCGGACCCCGGGCGGCGGTACTGGGAATCAGCGACGGCTTGGTCTCCAACGTCGCTCTGATCCTCGGGGTGGCGGGGGCCCACCCCCACGCCACCGCCGTCCGCCTCGCCGGCCTGTCGGGACTGCTGGCCGGCGCCTGCTCCATGGC
Source organism: Acidimicrobiales bacterium (assembly GCA_035643555.1). Classification (GTDB taxonomy): domain Bacteria; phylum Actinomycetota; class Acidimicrobiia; order Acidimicrobiales; family JAJPHD01; genus DASQQH01. Next base: position 2,327 of record DASQQH010000282.1, read on the forward strand.
CCTGGGCGAGTACGTGTCCATGCAGGGACAGAAGGAACTCTTCGAGCGGGAGCTCAGCGTCGAGCGCGAGGAGATAGAGGCGCACCCGGGCGGGGAACGCAAGGAGCTCCAGGCCATCTACATGGATCGTGGCGTCTCGGCCGAGGTGGCGGGCAAGATGGCCGACGAGCTGATGAGCAATTCCGACGTGGCCCTGGACGCCCATGCGCGGGATGAGCTGGGCCTGGACCCCGAGGAGCTGGGTTCCCCCTACCAGGCTGCCGGCTCGTCGTTCCTGGCCTTCGCCGTCGGCGCCTTCGTGCCCCTCATCTCCTGGTTCTTCCTCACCGGGATGCTCGCCACGATCATCGCCATCAGCGTGACCTTGGCTGCCTCGGCCGGCGTAGGGGTCGTCCTCGGGGCGTACTCCGGGAAGTCCATGTTCCGTTCGGCGGCGCGCCAGGTTCTGCTGTCGGCCACGGCGGCGGGGATCACCTTCGGCGTCGGCAGGCTGCTCGGGGCCAGCGGCGCGGCCTAGTCGGAGGGTGCCGACACCTCGGTTCTAGCCCCTCGTCGCAACGGTGCCAGCGGCCCGGGCCGCCCCCCCGGGGGGGGCGGCCCGGGCGCCTTGTCCCCGGGCCCCGCGGCGTGGTTCCCCCGGGCCCGTGTCGGTTGGGTTGTCCCCGGGCCCCGGGCCGGCGCGCGAGCATGGCCCGGTTCTCTTCCCAAGCTCGGACGCCGTGGTCCTCACCACCATGGCCCGCGACAGGGAGACAGGTTCGGCGGTGGGCCACCCCGCCGGTGAACAGGGAGCGCGGGGCATGACACCAGGGCACCAGGACACGACCGCCACACCGGGGGTGGACCAGGTCGGGGGGTTGCGACCCACCAGGGCGGGAGCCGATGCCCTGGTCCGCGCCCGGCGGCTCCTCGCCGAGGAGGTGGTGCCGCTCGAGAACCGCCTGGCCGCCGAGCTACGCGCCGTCGGGCGCCCGCACCCCGAGCTGGACGAGGACGGCGCCATGGCTGCGCCCTACTGGGAGGCTCGCCGCCACGTACAGCGACGGGCCGCAGCGGAGGGTCTGTACGCGGCGCACCTGAGCCCCCGGGTGGGGGGTGGCGGTCTGGGCCGGGTTGACATGTTCTTCCTGGAGGAGGCCGTCTACCGTCACGGGGCGTTCCTGGCGCCGGCCGTGCTGGGCTGGACCGAGGGTCCCGGCCCTCTCCTCGAGCACGCCACCGACGACCAGCTCCAACGGTTCGGGGTGCCCCTGGCACAAGGCGACATCACCGCGGCGTTCGCCAACACCGAGCCCGACGCTGGCTCCGACGTGCTGGCCATGACCACCCGGGCCGAGCGCGACGGTGACGACTGGGTGATCACGGGCCGCAAGCGCTGGATCACCAACTGGCAACGCTGTGACGTCGCCCAAGTCGTGGCCGTGACCGAGCCCGGTGCCCACACCCGGTCGTTGACCATCTTCCTGGTGGAGGCGGACAGGCCCGGGTTCCGTCGCGGACCGGTGCTGCCCACCCTGCTCGACGACGGCCTCACGGGGGAACTGGTCCTCGACGGAGTCCGCGTCCCGGATGCCAACCGGCTGGGTGAGGTGGGCGCTGGGTTCGGGCTGGCCATGACCTGGATCAACTGGCGGCGGCTGTGTCGCGGCGGCATGTGCGCTGGCTGGTCCCGCCTCCTTGTCGACCGGGCCAGGGAACGGATCGAGCCACGGCGGGCCTACGGGAGGACGATGGCCGACCTCCAGGTGGTCCAGCACACCCTGGCCGACATGGAGGCGGACCGCTACGCCGCCAGGGCCGCGAGCCTGGTCGCCCAGGCCGAGCTCGACGAGCTTGGTCCCTTCGTCATCCCCCTGTCGTCACGGGCGAAGCAGCTGATCGCCCTGGTGAAGGTCATCAACGACGAGTCCTTTCACCGTGTGGCGGATCGGGCCGTCCAGTTGCACGGCGCCGCCGGGCTCCACAAGGAGGGGTTCGGGGCGGCGGCGGGTCCGGGCCTCGAGGAGAAGCTGTTCCGGGTGGCCCGCAACCTCAAGATCCCGGCGGGGACGGTGGAGGTCCAGCGTGATCTGCTGGCTCGCCAACTCCTGGCCCCCGGGCACGACTGAGGGCCCCGATGGCTCAGGGTTCGGGCATCGCCTCGACGACGTCGGGATGGGCGAGGGTGGCCCATGGCGTGCTCCGATGCCCGAGGAAGCGGGGCCGGTTGGCGTAG
>DASQQH010000283.1:0-10407 GCA_035643555.1 Acidimicrobiales bacterium
GCTCCCCGCTACGGGTCAGGAGGAACTTGTTCACCCCGCTGTCGGTCCCGATCACCCCGGGGTGGGGGACGTTGCGGTGGAACCAGGCCACCTCCCGCTGGAGGCCGTTGTCGGGGGTGGTACGGGTGGCGTACCAAATGGACCCGTCATAGGCCACCGCCGCCAGCAGGACCACGAGGAGGCCAGCGCCCAAAGCTCGCGGCCGGGGGAACCGGGCCAGTACCCGGGCACCAAGCCGCCCCTCACCCCGGGCCAGGGCGGCGCCGGTGACCACCACCCCCAGGATCGAAGGGCCGCTGAGGAAGTACAGGAACTGCTCCTCGACGGTGCCGAAGAAGACAGCATAGCCGAGGGTGAGGATCGCTGAGGCGACGAACAGGCCCAGGACCCGCAGCTCCCGCCGCCTGGAGAACAGGCAGTACACCGCGGAGGCCACGCCGAGGCCACACACCAGGTAGGTGGTGATGAAGTGGGCGATCTGCGCCAAGAGCTTGCCCACCAGGGAGGGGGCGCCGGCCTGGTTGAAGCCGGTCACCTGTACCAGGCCCAGCAGGCGTCTGAGGCCGAAGGTCTCCTGGTGTATGAAGGCGCCGAGGGTCCCCGAGGCGCCGAGGGTCACCAGGTAGGCGACATAGGGCACGATGGCGCCTACCACAGCCAGCGCCACGGTCCGGCGGTCACAGCGCCACCCGAGACCGAGGAGGACGGCCAGGGGCACCACGGTCACAAGTCCCGCCATGTCCGTGCACACCACGCCCAGGCCCATGACAATCCCGGCACCGATCCCCCACCACCGGGCCCGCCGGCCCCGCTCCCCCAAGGCGTGGAAGAGGATGGCATAGCCCACCAGGACGAAGGCAAGTGCCGAGGTCTCCAGCAGCACCCTGCCGTTGAGCCGCAGGATGTAGGGACTGAAGGCGAAAAGCAACGCGGCGGCGGCTCCAGCCAGCCTCCCCCCCAGGCGCTCGCCGATGAAGAACAGGGCCCCGGCGCTGATCGCGGCGAACACCACGTTGAGGTCCCGATCCAGATAGAGCAGGTGGAAATAGCTCGCCTGGGGACCGAACAGGTCCCGCCAGGCGGCCTCGAAGCCGAAGAACAGGGGCGGGTGGAGGAGAAAGGGGCCCTGGTGTTGGAACTGTGGCGGATAGTGGCCACCCCACAAGGACCGCCCGAGGTCCACGTAATAGATTTCGTCCCCGAAGACGTCGTAGGCGTGCCCCAACCCCATTAGGCGGAGGTCCACTGTCAGGAGCATCGCCATCAGGCAGAGCACCCACCGCCACAGGGTGGGGGACCGCTCCCAGAAGGCGACCGCTCGACGGTGAGTGCGGGGAGCGTCGGTGAGCGTTTGGTGCTGGGACGTCACGGGCCCTCCTGTGGAACGAACTCGCTCGGCGATAGGCGAAGGCCTCGACGGGGCCGCCGGGATCCTCGCTCGGCCGCTGCTGCCAGATAGGCCTGCTCCTGGGCTCGGGCGGCCCGGTCCCAGTCGAAGTCGGCGGCCCGGGCCCGAGCGGCCTTGCCCAGCGCCCGGCGGTGCTCCGGGTCGACCAGGACGCCACGGCAGGCCCCGGCCAGGGCACCGGCGTCGAAGGGAGGGACCAGGTGCCCGCAGCCCGGGCGGACGATCTCGGCCAGGGCGGGGATGGCGAAGCCCACGACGGGCGTCCCGACGGCCAGGGCCTCCAGGGCCGCGAGCCCGAACGTCTCGTACCGGGAGGGCAGGACCAGGGCCTGGGCACCAGCGAGGAGGTCCCACTTCTCGGCCCCCTCCACCCGGCCCCGGCACACCACCCGGTCCCCGAGGCCGAGGGCTCCGGCCCGCTCCTCGACCCGCCCCAGGTCGGGGCCGTCGCCGGCCACCACCAGGGTGACGTCGGTGTCGGCGAGGTGGGCGAGGGCCTCCAGTGCCAGGTCGAGGCCCTTCGCCTCGTACTGGATCCGGCCCAGGAAGACCAGGTCACCACGGAGGGGCCGCTCGTGACCGCCCACCGGGGGCTCCACCCCGGCGTGGACCACGTCGACCCGCGCACCGGGGTTGGTGGCCCGTAGCCGATCGGCGACGTAGCCCGACACCGCAACGAAGCGCCGGTGGAGGCGGATGCCCGCCTCCTCGGCCAGGAAGAACGGGACCCGGTACTGCCGGGAGGTCTCCCGGGCGAAGAGCCACTGGACCACGGCGATCGTGGGCCTGGTGGTCCACAGGGGGACCAGGGCGCTGGAGACGGGGGCGGCGAAGTCCTCGACCACCAGGTCCGCCCGCCTCCTGGTGAGCAGGAACCAGGGAATGCCCAGGTGGTAGGTGATGATGCTCAGGTGGTAGGAGAGTCTGTCCCCGAGCCTCCCCAGCCGGGGCAGGGCCAGGCCCAGGTGGCGGTACTCCACCCCCGACTCCAGCCGGCGCCTGGCCCCTGGGTAGCGCCGGGTCACCACCGTGATGCGGTGCCGTGCGGCGAGCCTGCGGTTGATCTGCTCGCTGCGCAGGCCCCCACCCCCGCCGCCGGGCTGGCGGTGGTCCTCGAAGGCCAGGTGGAGGATACGCAGCCCCCGCTCCTCGCCCGCGGGTTGCCGGCGGGACAGGAGCGCCGTGGCTGTGCTCCGGAGGCGGTTGCCGAGGCGGGTCATCGACTCATCCCTGCCACCACCCGGGTGTACTCGCTGGCCGACAGGGCGAGGAACGCCTCGGCATACCCGTGGCCGAAGAGCCCGTGGATGGAGCGCCACCGCTGCAGGGCCAGATGGGCGTCCAGGTCGAAGGCCCCCTGGTCGCTGTGGTGCTGGGCCAGGGCCCGGGTCTTGGCCTCCCACCCCTCGGTCACGTCGACGATCCGGTTGGCCGGAAGCGAGGACCACACCTCGTAGCACCACACCTCGACGTCGGCCGGGAGGAGGACCTGGGCCAGGCAGGCGGCGACGGCCCGATGGTCCGGGTGGTCGTCGAGGGGCCAGGGGACGAAGACGACCTCGGGGTCGAAGAACCGGGCCGCCTCGGCGAGGCTGGCCACCAGCACCTCGCCCCCCGCCGCCACCCGGCCGTCGGCCAGCCCGACGAAGCTGGGCGGCCCCAGTCCGAGAGCGGCACACGACCGGGCCACCCGCTCCCGTCGCAGGTCGGCGACCTCCCGGACCCGGCCCCCCTCGTCCACGCTGGCCTGGCCGTCGGTGGCCACCAGGACCCGGACCTCGGTGCCCTGGCGGGCCAGGAGGGCCGCCGTGCCACCGCATCCGATGGTCTCGTCGTCTGGATGGGGGGCGATCACCAGGGCCCGCCGGGCATACGGGGGGGCGATCGCGGGTCCCTCCCGCCCGAGCGAGGACACGGCGAGGAGGGCCTCCCAGCCCGTCGGGGGAAGGAGGGGCCGGGCCCTCTTGACCACCCGGGTGCCCAGTTTCCGAACCACCCGGCGGTGGGGGGCGGGCGGGGGAACGGAGGCGCGGGTGCGCCTGCCTCCCCGCCTGCCCCGGCGACCAGCCTCAGCGTCAGCGCGGGGCCGGGTGCGACCGACCTGGGTCGCCACCAGGGCCGCCACACCGAGGGCGGCGGCCACCGCGAACCACAGGACCAGATGGGGCCGGGCCGCCCGCAGGGCGACGTAGCTGGCGCCGGTGGCACCCAGGCCCACCGCGCAGCGCAGGAGGACCCGTCCGCCCCGGTCCCGCCACCACAGCACCACCAACGAGCACAGGGCCGCGGCTCCGGTCACCGCCGCGGCCGTCCACGCCAGGGTGGTCACCGACCGGACGGCGGCCTGCCAGTAGAGGAGGGCGGCGGCCACCACCGCCACGCCCAGGACCACGGTGGGGGCGGTGAACCGGGCCGTCGCCTGGAAGTAGGTCGTGAACAGGTTGATCAGGCCGATGGCCAGACCGGCGATGGCCAGGGGCAGCAGGAGGTGCTCCCCGACCGCGTAGCCGCCCGGCAGCACGAAGGCCAGCACGGGCCGGGGCAGGGTGGCCACCGCCGCCATGGAGACGGCCGAGACGTACAGGTAGATGCGCAGGGCCTCCCCGAGCTCCACCGAGCGCGCCCGCTCGGTGGCCTTGGCGACCAGCTTGGCGTAGATCCCGATGCTCACCGCCGTGGAGGTGAACAGCGGGACCCGGGCGAACACCAGCATGGCCTGGTAGGTGGCCAGAGGCCTCGAGCGACCGAGCACCATGGCACCGACGACGATGTCCAGGTTGGCCAGCAGCGCCACCCCGGTCTGGACGCCCCCGATGCTCGCCGCGTCCCGGACCAGGGGCCCGACCACCGCCATCCTCGGCCACCGCAGGCGCCCGCGGACGATCCACAGGCCGGTGACGAGCCACAGGGAGGCGGCGAGCGCGGCGCCTCCGACCGCCCCGGTGGCACCGCCCCCGGCACTGGCCAGGCCAATCCCCACGCCCAGCTTGATGAGCACTTCGGTGACGGTGAGGGCGGCCAGGACCAGATACCGCTGGAGGCCCTGCAGATAGCCCGCCCCGACCGCCGCCCCGAAGAGGCAGAAGGTCCCGAAGGCCGCGGCGGCCTGGGGCCCGGGCGTGGCGTACCGGGCGGAGAGGCCCACCACCACCAGGGCGGCGACGGTGCCGCTGGCCAGACCGGCGAGGAGGGTGAACCCCACCGCCTCGGCCCGTTCGATCTCCCTGCCGACGGTCTGGACCACCCGCCGGGCCAGCACCCAGGGGAGCGAGGCGTTGGCGGCGGTGCCCATCACCAGCAGCAGGGAGGAAAGTGCCGCCACCTCGGAGAACTGCCCGGGGGGCAGGAACCACAGGATCGCCAGCGTGAACCCCCAGTTGGCGACCCCGACCACGACGGTGGAGGCCATCAGGATCAGGGAGTCCCGCCGCACGCTGGTGGTGCCTCCGGCGGCGGCCTGGTCGCTGGCGGCGGCCTCGGTCGGGGCCGCCTCGACGGTCCCGGGCTGGTCGGCTTCGACGACCATGGCGACCCTTACGGGGCGGGCTGGCCTCTCGACGGGTCGGCCCGGACGGCCGCCTCCGCCGATCGGCCACCGTCGGCGTTCGAGGCGACGGCGGAGCGCGGGACGGGAACATTCCCCATCGGTGCGACGCCGGCCCCCTCCCCGACCCTGATCGTCCCCCCGTCCATGTCCCACCCCACCAGATCCGACTGCCGGGCGATCCGGACGGCCACGATGTCCTCGAGCTCGACGCCCACCCGCTCCATGGCGACCAGGGCGTCGCTCTCGTCGGCCCCCCACAGGAGGACCTCCCACACCCCGGGCCCGCCGCGGACCTGGTCGTGGCGTCGGAGACCGGCGAGCAGCTTCGGGGAGACCCGGTCGCGGGGCAGGGTCACCACCGTGGCGGCATCGGTGGAACGGCGCCGACCTCGCCCCGGCAGGGCGAGGCGGTCCCCCTCGCCGGCGAGAACGCCCAGGAGTCGTGCGGCGGCGGCACCCCAGGTGAAGCGGCCCGCCCACCGTCGACACCCCGTCGCCCAGACCTCGGCCTCCTCGGGTGTCCAGACGGCCTCGAGCGCCTGGACCAGGGCTGAGCCCAGCCCGTCCTCGGTGTCCACGAGCCAGCCGGTGACCCCCTCCTGGATGGCGTCGCGCAGCCCGGGCACACGGAACGCCACCGCCGGCACGCCCACGCTGGCCGCCTCCATGACCGACAGGCCCCACCCCTCGCCGACACTGGGGTTCGCCACCACCCATGACGAGGCCACGATGGTGTCCCGCACCTCGTCGCTGACCCGTCCGTGGAAGACCACCGTCCCGGCCTGGACCAGGCCCAGCGCCCTGGCCCGGTCCCGCAGGCGGCCCCCGACGGGGCCGTCGCCCACGATGTGGAGCTCCACGTCGGGGAACCTGGCCGCCACCGCCGGGACGGCGTCGAGGAGCAGCTCCATGCGCTTGTGCTCGACCAGGCGGCCCACGTAGGTGATCCGGGGGCGCTCGCTCCGGGCACGGGACCGACCGCCGCCCCGCCGCTCCTGCCCGCAGGGCGTCACGAACACCGGTCCCTTGAAGCTGAGCCGCCCCCGCACCTCGGCCCGGGAGGACGGGGACACCACGCACACCGGGCGGTCCCCGTAGACCCAGCGGCTCACCTGGTCCTCCAGGAAGCACCCGACCGCGGCAACCGGTCGGGGGAAGTGCAGGGCGAACTGGTCCTGGTGCACGTGGTGCACCAGGAGCGCAACCGGGGTCCGCCGCCCGACGGCCAGGGGGGTGAAGAACGGGATGCCGTTCTGGGAGTCCAGGACGGCGTCGATGTGGCGCCGGTGCCGCCACAGCCACAGGAGGGCGAGCACATAGACCGTGAGCCTGCCCCCCAGCCGGACGACGCTGCCGAAGTCGGTCTCCTGGTGGCGGGGCGTGCCCGGCGGTCGGGCGGTCACCATCGTCACCTCCGCCCCCTGGGCACGCATCTGCCGGCCGACGTGCTCGCAGTAGGACTCGGCCCCCCCCGCATCAGGGTGGAGCGAGTCCCGCCAGTTGCAGATGACGACCCGCTGTGGCGCCCACGGGAACGCCCCATCACCAACGACCTGGCCGGCGAGCCCCCAGGGGCCCGCCATCAGACCTCCGCCCTCGCGCTCTGGTGCAGGGTCCGCCGCAGCCGCCAGACATCCCGGGCCGCGGCCATGCCGTCCTGGACCGGGCGAAACGTCGATCGGTCCTGGTCATCCCAGGTCACCGGGAACTCCTTGATGGGAAACCCCAGTGCCCGGGCCCGGGCGATGACCTCGACGTCGAAGGCGAAACCGGTGGTTCGAATGCCGGAGAAAATGCGGCGCGCCGCCGTCCCGTCGAAGAACTTGAACCCGCACTGGGTGTCGTAGAGATCCCCGGCCACGCGCCGGGTGGCGACGCGGAATGCCAGGCTCCCGGCCCGCCTCATCAGCGGTTGCTCGGTGAGACGGCTGGCACCGGGGCAACGCCGGGAACCGATGACCACCGGCCAGCCCTCCCGCAGATAGGCCACCGCCGGGCTGATCGCCGAGGGCTCGGTGGCCAGGTCGGCGTCACAGAACCCGACCCAGCGCGCCGGGGAGGTGAGGATCCCGCGGGCCACGGCGTTCCCCTTGCCCCGGTCCGAGCAGCCAGAGACCGTCAGCTCCGGGGTCCGCCGATCCCGGTTGACCTGGTCCACGATCTCTGTCGTGGCGTCACTGCTGCCGTTGTCGATAACCCGCAGGGAGGCGTCGAGGTCCAGCCGCCGGAGGTGATCGGCGAGGGCCACCAGCGTGGCCCCGAGCCGCTCCTGCTCGTTGTAGGCCGGCACGATGAGCTGCAGGTCCCGGGGCCGGTCGTCGAGAGCACTGCCGAGCGGTACGGGGGAACGGCCCCCGGGTGGACTAGTGCTCCCGTCCTGGCCCGGCCTCGATGCCGGTGTTGCGCCTTCTCCGTGCCTCGTCCTCACGACGGTCACCCTTCTCCGGGGTCGGACATCGGGAAATGGAGCCTGGTGGTCCTGCCTGGTTGATCTGCGCGTATCGCGTCAGGGACACGACGGGCCACGCCCGGAGGAGAGGAACCCCCGCCATTGCCCAGCTCTTCTGCCATCCTTACCTTATTGGGGGACGGACAAACGGCGACACCCCGCAATACGCATTGCTGGCCGGAACGGGCTAGCCCGGCGGCGACCATCGGCGTTCGGGGCTGGCGCAATTGGATTGACACCTGAGCGACACGTTGCCGTCATCTCCGTCTCACCTCCTTTGCGGGGGCCGCCCCTTGCCATTGCTGGTCTCGGACGTCGTCGAGCCCGCCTCGGGACCGGGTCGACACCAGGCCTGCCGAGGCGGCACCGCAAGCGCTCGGGCAGCGCCGTCGTCGGCCCCTCACCCCGGTGGACGGGGCCCTGCGCCTACCGGTTGTGGTGGGCTCGCGCCCGACCTCTTGGGTCGTACCCTGCCGCCCGGTGGGGAACACTGGGGGGCATGATCGCTGCGTTCTCCATCACCCCCCTGGGCGCCGACGACTCCGTCGGGGAGCAGGTCGCCCAGGCCGTCCGCCTCGTCCGGGCCAGTGGGCTGCCCAACGAGACCAACGCCATGTTCACCAACGTCGAGGGGGAGTGGGACGAGGTCATGTCGCTGATCAGGGCGTGCGTGGACAAGGTCGCCGAGGCCGCTCCCCGGGTGAGCGTGACCGTCAAGGTCGATTACCGGCCCGGTGCCCGAGAGGCGTTGCGGTCGAAGGTGGAGTCGGTCGAGCGCCGCCTGGTCGACGGCTGAGCCGGGCGGGGGCCGCCGCTTCTCCCCAGGCCGGGCGGGACCCGGGGTACCGGAGCTTGCGCCTGATCCGGTACAGGGCGTTGTCCACGGCCTTGGCCCCCTGGCCCAGCTCGGCGCCGATGTCCCCGTAGGAGCACCCGTCCAGGTAGCGGCCCAGCACCTGGACCTCCAGGACCGAGAGCACCTGGGCGAGCAGGCGGCCCAGCTCCCTGCGGGACTCGTGGGCCACCACCTGGGCCGCTGGGTCCCGGCCGAGGGGACCGGGCGCCACCAGCGCTGCGGCGGAGCTGTGCTGGTCCCCCAGCGCCAGCGGCACGGCCCGGTTCAGGGGCTGGTGCTTCTCCCGGGCGGCCGTCCTGACCGCCGTGGCCACCTGGCGGGCCATGCACACCTCGGCGAAGCTGGCGAAGGCGGTTCCCCGGTCCGGCCGGAAGTCCCGGGCCGCCTCGTACACCGCGATCAGGCACTCCTGCTCGAGGTCCTGGGTCTCGGCCCCGATGAGGAAGGCACGCCGAGCCCGGGCCCTCGCCACCGGGCGATAGCGGTGGAGCAGGACCCCGAGCGCCCGCTCGTCACCGTCGTGGACCCGGGCGACCAGGTCCTCGTCATCCCCCGCCCTCGACATCCGCCGCTCATCCATTGCCCGCCTGCCTTCGCCCCGGCGTCCGACCGACGGGGCGCTGCGCCGCCCCTTCTAGCCAGTCCCCCCGCCGCTGTCAACGCCCCGGCGGGCCCGGGCGACGGTGAAACAGGCCACGGCCCCGGCAGCCGCCACGTTCAACGAGTCCAGGGGTCCGGCCAGGGGGATGGCCGCGAGCACGTCGCAGCGGCGGGCGGTCAGGCGTCCGAGACCCCGGCCCTCGCCGCCCACCACGACCGCCATGGCCTCCCCGGCGAGGTCCAGATCGAACAGCGACAGGGGAGCGGCTGCCTCCAGTCCCACCAGCCACACCGACGACCGGGTGAGGACCTCCAGCGCGCTGGGCACCCCGGGCACCAGGGCGATCGGCAGGTGCTCGATGGCCCCGGCCGCCGCCTTGGCCGCGGCCGGGGTGACGTGGACGGCGCGGTGGCGCGCCAGGACGGCACCGGTGGCCCCAGCGCACAGGGCGCTGCGCAGGAGGTTCCCCAGGTTGTGGGGGTCGGTCACGCCGTCCAGGACGACCAGGAACGGCGGGCCTCGTCGGCCACCCCGAGCCAGCTCCTCAAGGTCCACCTCCTCCAGGGGCCGTGCCCGGGCCAGGACACCCTGGGGCGCCTCGGTGCGGGCGGCGCCCTCCAGGCGGGCGCGCCCCACCCGGCGGAGCGGCACCCGTCGGCTCACCGCCAGCTCCACGATCTCGTCGATGACCGCCGAGGGGGCGACGTCCTCGGCCACCCAGACCTCCACCGCCCGGGACCGGGGGGCGGCCAGAAGCTCGCGCACGGACCGGCGCCCCTCCACCTGCTCGCCCCCCAGGCGTCGTCGGTCCCTACCCCCCTGGGCGGCGCCTCCTCCGCCCCGGCCCCTCGGACCCGCCCGCCGGCCCGGCCCGGGGCTCCTTCCCGGGCTCACGGTGTCTCCTGGACCAGGGCGGTGGCGAAGCATGCTGCCCCCTCCGTCCGGCCCAGCGCCCCGAGGCCCTCGGCGCGGGTGGCCTTGACGCTGACCGGCCCACCGGCCGCCGCGCCCAGGTTGCCCGCCATCGCCGTCAGGTGTGGGGCCAGCCGAGGTGCCTCGAGGACCACCGAGCAGTCGGCGTTCACCAGCCGCCACCGCTCCCCAGCGATCATGGCCGCGACCGCCGCCAGGAGCGCCATGCTGTCAGCGCCCCGCCAGGCCGGATCGCGGTCGGGAAAGTGCTGGCCGATGTCACCCAGGCCGACAGCTCCCAAGAGGGCGTCGGCCAGGGCGTGGGCGACGACGTCAGCGTCGCTGTGGCCGGCCAGGCCCCGCTCACCGGGAAGGGTCACCCCCCCGAGGACCAGTGGCCGGGACGGGTCGTCGGCGAAGGGATGGACGTCGAACCCCACCCCGACCCGCAGCCCGGGCACGCCAGCGCTCACCGGCGAAGCAGGGTCTCGACCACCGCCAGGTCGGCGCGGGTGGTCACCTTGCGGTTGGCAGGGTCACCCGGCACGGTGACGATCGTCCCCCCCGCGGCCTCGACCAGCGCGGCATCATCGGTCCCCTCGGCGCCATCCCGGTGCGCCATCCGCAGACAGGG
>DASQQH010000284.1:0-10790 GCA_035643555.1 Acidimicrobiales bacterium
CCGTGCTGCTGATCTCCCCGAGCTCCAGGCCCTGGGGGGCCTCCTCCAGGTCGGCCACCAGGCCCACCAGCGAGCGCAGCGTGTCGCCGGCGGAGGCCAGCGCCTCGCGGGGCGTCAGCGAGCCGTCGGTCTCCACGTCCAGGACCAGGCGGTCGTAGTCGGTGGACTGCTCCACCCGGGTGGGCTCCACGCTGAACGAGACCCGCCGCACCGGGGAGAAGATCGAGTCGACCGGGATGACCCCGATGGACGAGGTCCGCTTGTTGTGCTCCGCCGAGGCGTAGCCCCGCCCCCGCTCCACGGTGACGTCCATGGCCAGGCGGCCCTTGGCGTTCAGGGTGGCCAGCTTGAGCTCGGGGTTGAGGACCTCCGCGTCCGCGGTGAGGACCAGGTCGCCGGCGGTCACCTCGCCCGGGCCCCGGACGTCGAGGCGGAGGGTGACCGGCTCCTCGGCCTCCAGGCGCAGGACGATGTCCTTCAGATTGAGGATGATGTCGGAGACGTCCTCCTTCACCCCGGGGAGGGTGGTGAACTCGTGCAGGGCGTCGTCGAAGCGCACCTGGGTGACGGCGGCACCGGGGATGGAGGACAGCAGTGTCCGCCGGAGCGAGTTGCCGAGGGTGTGGCCGAAGCCGGGCTCGAGGGGGCCGATGGCGAAGCGCTGACGGTTCCCCTCCTCCTCCCCGACGGCCTCGACGGTGGGACGTTGGATAATGAGCACGGCCTAGCTGACTCCTTGTGCTGCTACTTCGAGTAGAGCTCGATGATGAGCTGCTCCCGGACGGGGACGTCGATGTGCTCCCGGAGCGGCGGGTTGAGGACTGCCACCCTGGCCCCACCCTCGCCCGCCTCCAGCCAGGGGGGCACGGCGCGGTCCAGGGTGTCGACGTTGTGGCGGATGACGATCATCTGGCGGGCGGACTCCGCCAGGGCCACGGTGTCACCCTGGCGGACCCGGTAGGAGGGGATGGTCACCCGCCGGCCGTTGACCACCACGTGCCCGTGGCGCACCAGCTGGCGGGCCTGGGCCCGGCTGGCGCCCCAGCCGGCCCGGAAGGCCACGTTGTCGAGGCGCATCTCGAGCATCCGCAGCAGGTTCTCGCCCGACACCCCGGGCTGGCGCGTGGCCTCCTCGTACAGCCCGACGAACTGGCTCTCCAGCACCCCGTAGACCCGGCGGGCCTTCTGCTTCTCGCGCAGCTGCGCCTGGTACTCCGAGCCCTGGCGGAGGCGGTCCCGGCCGTGCTCCCCCGGGGGGTAGGGGCGGCGCTCGATGGGGCACTTCATCGAGTCGCACTTGGCGCCCTTCAGGTACAGCTTCATCTTCTCCCGCCGGCACTGGCGGCAGACCGGACCGGTGTAGCGAGCCACGGTGGCGCTCCTCTTCTGCTGGTCGGACCGCTACACCCGCCGCCGCTTCTTCGGGCGGCAGCCGTTGTGCGGGATGGGGGTCACGTCCTTGATGCTGGAGACCTCGATGCCGGTGTTGGCCAGGGCACGATGGGCGGTGTCCCGCCCCGACCCCGGCCCGCGCAGGAGGACGTCGACCTTGCGCACGCCGTGCTCCATGGCCCGCCGGGCGCAGGTCTCGGCGGCCAGCTGGGCGGCGAAGGGGGTGGACTTGCGGGAGCCCTTGAACCCGACGTTCCCCGCCGAGGCCCACGCCAGCACGTTGCCCTCCGGGTCGGCGATGGTGACGATCGTGTTGTTGAACGAGCTCTTGATGTGGGCCACCCCGTAGGCGACGTTCTTGCGCTCGCGCCGGCGGGGACGCCGACCTCCTGGCTTGGGTTTGGCCATCAACGCTCCATCAGTGCTTGCGGACCTTCTTCTTCCCGGCGACGGTCTTCTTGGGGCCCTTCCGGGTACGGGCATTGGTGTGGGTGCGCTGCCCGTGGACCGGCAGGCCCCGGCGATGCCGGAGCCCCTGGTACGAGCCGATCTCCATCTTCCGTTTCACGTCCTGGGTGACGTCCCGGCGCAGGTCGCCCTCGACCTTGGCGTTGCCGTCGATCCAGGACCGCAGCCGGGCGACCTCCTCGTCGGTGAGATCCCGCACCCGGGTGTCCCGGTCGATCCCGGTGGACCGGCAGACCTCGTCGGCGGCCGAGTGGCCGATGCCGTAGATGTAGGTGAGGGACACCCCGAGGCGCTTCTCCCGGGGGATGTCCACCCCTGCAATGCGTGCCATGGTCCTCCTTCGCCCCTAGCCCTGGCGCTGCTTGTGGCGAGGGTTGCTGCAGATCACCAGGATCCGGCCGTGGCGGCGGATGATCTGGCACTTCTCGCAGATCGGTTTGACACTCGGACGTACCTTCACGTGGCGATCTCCGCTCGTGGGCCGGTCGGGGCCCTGGTCACTTGTACCGGTAGGTGATGCGGCCCCGGGTCAGGTCGTAGGGGGTGATCTCCACCTGGACACGGTCGCCGGGCAGGATGCGGATCCGGTGCATGCGCATCTTCCCCGAGCTGTGTGCCAGCACCTTGTGGCCGTTTTCCAGCTGGACACGGAACATCGCGTTCGGCAGGGGCTCGATGACGGTCCCCTCCAGCACGATGGCGTCCTCCTTCGGCTTTGGCAGGTGGTCCTCCTACGCTTGTCGGTGCACGGTCATCCCGGCGGCACGGCACCACCCCACCACATCGGGGAGCCCGTCCTGGAACGGACGTGCGGCACTACCGGCCGTCTCGGGCGACTCTCTACTCTAGCGTGTCCCGGGCGCGGTCAACACCTCCGGCCCGTCGGCGCCGACGGCGACGGTGTGCTCGAAGTGGGCGGACAGGCTCCCGTCGGCCGACACGACGCTCCACCGGTCGGCGAGCACCTCGGTCTCGGCGGTGCCCAGGGTGACCATCGGCTCCACCGCCAGGGTCTGGCCGGCGACCAGGCGGGGCCCAGGGCGTCCCGGCCAGTAGTTGGGGACCGAGGGGTCCTCGTGCATGGCGGTGCCGATGCCGTGGCCGGCATAGTGGGCCACCACGGCCAGCCCCGCCCCCTCCACCACGCCCTGGACCGCCCGGCCGATCTCGTGCAGGCGGTTCCCGGCACGGCACTGGGCGATGCCCGCCCACAGGGCCGCCTCGGTGACCTCGAGCAGGCGGTCCACCTCGGGGGGGTGGGCGCCGATGGCCACGGTGGTGGCGGCGTCGCCGTGGTAGCCGGCCACCACGGCCCCGCCGTCGACCGACAACACGTCCCCCTCCGCCAGGACCGCGTCGCCGGGGATGCCGTGGACCACCACGTCGTTGAGGGAGGTGCAGATCACCGCGGGGAACCCGTGGTAGCCGAGGAAGTTCGATCGGGCCCCCCGGTCGGCCAGGACCTGGCGGGCGACGGCGTCGAGGTGGGCCGTGGTGACCCCGGGACGGGCCGCCTCCCGCACCCGGGCCAGCATCTCGGCCACCACCTGCCCCGCCCGGCGCATCTTGGCCAGCTCGTCGGGACTGCGCCGCACCGCGCGTCTCAGGGCGCCCGCCGGCGCTCGATGGCCCGGACCAGGCGCCCCATGACCTCGTCGGGGGATCCCATCCCGTTGACCACGAGCAGCTTCCCCCGCGCCATGTACCAGTCGATGAGGGGCGCGGTCTGCTCCTCGTAGAGCTCGAGGCGGTGGCGGATGGCGGCCTCGGTGTCGTCGGCCCGCTGGACCACCTCGCCACCGCAGATGTCACAGGTCCAGTTGATGGCCGGCGGGCGCTCCACGCTGTAGTTGGCCCCGCAGTCGGCGCAGGCCCGGCGGCTCGCCAGCCGGTGGAGCACCACGGCCGTGGGCACCTCGAGGTCGACGGCCAGGTCCACCTCCTTGGGCCCCAGCAGGTCGGTGAGGCCCTGGGCCTGCTCGGTGGTCCGGGGGAACCCGTCCAGGACGAAGCCCCGCGTGCGGGTGTCGTCCTGGTCCAGGCGCTCGGCCACCACCTGGAGCACGATGTCGTCGGGCACCAGCTCGCCGGCCTCCATGTACTCCCGCAGCTTGCGGCCGAGGTCGCTCTCCTGGCGGGTGGCGGCACGGAAGATGTCGCCGGTGGAGATGTGGGGCACCACGAAGTGGTGGGACAGGCGCACCCCCTGGGTCCCCTTGCCGGCACCCTGCTTGCCGAGGACGATGAGCCGAATGCCCGGTATCAATTAGGAGAGAAAGCCCTCGTAGTTGCGCATCATGAGCTGGCTGTCGATCTGCTTGAGGGTCTCCAGGGACACCCCCACGGCGATGAGCAGGGTCACCCCGGCGAAGGGCAGCGAGGTCACGTGCCAGGCGGACAGCAGCAGGGAGGGGATCACCGCCACCAGGGCCAGGAACAGCGAGCCGGGCAGGGTGATCCGATAGAGGATCTGGGCCAGGTAGCGCTCGGTGGGGGGGCCGGGCCGGATGCCCGGAATGTAGCCGCCCTGCTTGCGCAGGATGTCGGCCTGCTGGTGGGGGTCGAACTGGATGCTGACGTAGAAGAAGGTGAACAGCACGGTGAGGACCCCGTAGATGCAGATGTACCACAGGCTCGTCGGCTGGAGCTGGTTGTTGATGAAGGTCCGCATCGGCTGCCAGGGGACGACGTTGGAGAGCAGGACCGGGAAGTAGAGGATGGAGCTGGCGAAGATGATGGGGATGACCCCGGCCTGGTTCACCTTGAGGGGGATGTAGCTGCTCTGGCCCCCGTACTGGCGGCGCCCCACCACCCGCTTGGCGAAGGTCACCGGGATCCGGCGCTGGCCCAGCTCCATGAACACGATGCACACCATGAGGAACAGCGCCACCGCCACCACGACCCCGAACTTGAACCGCCCGCCCTGGGCCAGCACCGCCCCGCCCCCCGCCGGGATCCCGGCGACGACCTCGGCGAAGATGATGACCGACATGCCCTGGCCCACGCCCCGCTGGGTGATGAGCTCGCCCAGCCACATGACAAAGGCCGTCCCCGCGGTCAGGGTGAGGACGATGAACAGGATCCGGGGCACGGTGAAGTGGGGGATCAGGTCGATGTTGTTCCCCGCCCCCCCGAACAGGCTCCCGTTGTGGAAGGCAAAGGTGAGCCCGGTGGACTGCATCACGGCCAGGGCCACCGTCAGGTAGCGGGTGGTCTGGGTCAGCTTGCGCTGGCCCACCGCCCCCTGGTCACGCCACTCCTCGAGCTTGGGGATCACGGTGATCAACAGCTCGATAATGATCGCCGCGGTGATGTAGGGCATGATCCCCAGCCCGAAGACGGCGAAGCGGGTGAGGGCCCCACCGGTGAACAGGTTGAGGAACCCGAGGATGCCCCCGGCCTTTGCCTGGGTCTCGAGCTGGTGGACCGCCGAGAGGCTGACCCCGGGCACGGGCACGCTGGCCCCCGCCTCGTAGATGGCGATGACGATCAAGGTGAACAGGACCTTGTTGCGCAGGTCCCGGACCTTGAACATCTTGAGGACGCTCGACAGCACGGCAGCTCCTGGTGCCCGGCGGGCTCGCCTGGCCCCTCAGCGGTTGGTCAGGGCGTTCCCTCTCGCCGGGGGTCGGCCGCGCCCGAACGGCGGGGGGATCACCGTCACCGTACCTCCCGCGGCGGTGATCGAGCGTTCGGCGGCCGCGGAGATGGCGTGGACCCGGACCTGCAGGGCACGGTGCACCTCTCCGCGCCCCAGGACCTTCACCAGCGATCGCTTGTGGGCGAGGCCCTGGGCCCGGAGGATCTCCGGGGTGACCTCGTCGCCCTCCACCCGGTCCAGGGCGTCAAGGTTCACCGCCTGGTACTCGACCCGGAACGGGTTGGTGAAGCCCTTCAGCTTGGGCACCCGCTGGGTCAGGGGCAGCTGGCCACCCTCGAACCCGGGCTTGACCGTGTCCCTGGCCAGCTGGCCCTTGGTGCCCCGCCCGGCCGTCTTGCCCCCCCGGCCTCCGGTGCCCCGGGCCACCCGACGGGGAGCACGGTGCGACCCGGGAGGTGGCTTGAGCTCGTGCACCTTCATCACCCGACCTCCCTTCGCTCACCCGGGGCCTCCGACTCCACGGCGACCAGGTGCACGACCCGGGCCACCATCCCCCGGATCTCCGCCCGGTCGGGCAGCCGGTTCACCTGGCCGATACGGCCCAGGCCGAGCGCCCGCAGCGTCCCCCGGTGCTTGGGCTTGGTCCCGATGGCCGAGCGTACCTGACGGACCACGATGTGGGGCTCGGACGCAGCCGCCCGGGCGGCCATCACGCCACCTCCGTGGGCTCATGGGTCCCGCGCTCGCGCTCCTGGTAGGCGCGCAGCACCCCGGCCGGGGTCGTCTCCTCCACGGACTTGCCCCGGATCCGGGCGATCTCGTCGGGGCGCTTGAGGGAGCGGAGCCCGGCGATGGTGGCGTGTGCCACGTTGATCCCGTTGGAGGACCCGAGCGACTTCGCCAGGATGTCGTGGATGCCCGCCATCTCCAGGATGGCCCGGGCCGCTCCCCCGGCGATCACCCCGGTCCCCGGCGCCGCCGGCTTGAGCAGCACCCGCCCGGCGCCGCTCTCGCCCAGCACCGCGTGGGTGATCGTGGTCCCCGCCAGGGGTACGGAGAACAGGTTCTTGCGGGCCTCGTCGATGCCCTTCTGCACCGCCAGGCCGGCCTCCTTGGCTTTGCCGTAGCCCAGCCCCACGTTCCCGTTGCCGTCGCCGATGACCATGAGGGCGGTGAAGGAGAAGCGCCGGCCGCCCTTCACCACCTTGGCCACCCGGTTGATCTTGATCGTGCGTTCCTCGTACTGGGTCTCGGCCATCCCTACAGCTCCAATCCGGACTCTCGTGCCGCCTCGGCGAGGGCGGCGACCCGGCCGTGGTAGCGGAAGCCGCCGCGGTCGAACACCACCCGGTGGATCCCCGCCTCCCGGGCCCGGGCGCCCACCAGCCGGCCCACCGCCGCGGCGGCGGCCACGTTCCCGGTGGGCTGGCCCCGGAGCTCCGCCTCGGTGGTGGACGCCGCGGCCAGGGTCCGGGCGGCGGTGTCGTCGATGACCTGGGCCACGATGTGGCGGTTGGACCGGAACACGGCCAGCCGGGGGCGTTCGGCGGTACCCGACACCTTCTTGCGGACCCGGGCGTGCCGACGCCGGTGAGCCACCAGGGACTGGTTCGCCCTCACTTGGCCGCCTTCCCCGCCTTGCGGAGCACCCGCTCCCCGGCGTAGCGCACGCCCTTGCCCTTGTAGGGCTCAGGTCGCCGCAGGGCCCGGACGTTGGCGGCGACCTGGCCCACGGCCTCCTTGTCGATCCCCTTCACCCGCAGGCGGGTGGGCGCGGGCACCTCGAAGGTGATGCCCTCCGGCGCGCGCACCTCGACCGGGCGTGAGTAGCCAAGGGCCAGCTCGACCTCGCCCGGTCCCCTGGCCGTCGCCCGGTAGCCCACGCCCACGATCTCCAGCTCCTTGACGAACCCGGTCGTCACCCCGGTCACCATGTTGGCCACCAGCGTGCGGGTCAGGCCGTGCAGGGCCCGGCTCGACCGCTCGTCGTCGGGGCGCTCGACCACCAGGGTGGTGTCGGCCTGGCGCACCGTGATGGCCCCCGGGAGCCGCCGGGACAGGCTGCCCCCCGGGCCGGTCACGGTCACCTCCGGGCCCGACAGGGCCACCGTGACCCCCTCGGGCAGGGGGATGGGCATATGGCCGATCCTCGACATCTGCTGTTCTCCTCCCTCACCAGCTCACCACACGTAGCACAGGACTTCGCCGCCCATGCGGCGCTGGCGGGCCTCACGATCGGTCATGAGGCCCTGGCTGGTCGAGACGACCGCCACCCCCAGGCCTCCGAGGACCCGGGGCAGGCGGTCGGCCCGGCTGTACACCCGCAGGCCCGGCTTGGAGACCCGCTGGAGCCCCGAGATGGTCCGCGCCCGCTCGGGCGTGTACTTCATCTCGATCTCCAGCACCCGCCCGGGGCGGGAGGAGGCCTCCGAGGACCGGAAGCTCGAGATGTAGCCCTCCCGCTCGAAGATCGCCGCCAGGTTCTCCTTGAGCTTGGACCCCGGCATGGACACGGTGTCCCTCATGGCGGTGTTGGCGTTGCGGATGCGGGTCAGCATGTCCGCGATGGGATCGGTCATGGTCATCGCCTCGTGCCCTCCTCGCCCCTCACCAGCTGGCCTTGGTCACGCCGGGGACCTCGCCGTTGTGGATCATGGTCCGCAGGCAGATCCGGCACAGGCCGAACTTGCGGTAGACCGCTCGCGGACGGCCGCACCGCCGGCAGCGCGTGTAGGAGCGCACCTTGAACTTGGGCTTGCGCTGCTGCTTCTGGATGAGCGCCTTCTTGGCCACTACTGGTGCCCCTCACGTCGGAACGGGAAGCCGAGGCCGGCCAGCAGGGCCCTGCCCTCGGCGTCGTCACGGGCTGTGGTGGTGATCGTGATGTCCATCCCCCTGGTGGCATCGATCCGGTCGTAGTCGATCTCGGGGAAGATGAGCTGCTCGCTCACCCCGAAGCTGTAGTTCCCGGCGCCGTCGAAGGAGGCCGGCGACAGGCCCCGGAAATCGCGGATCCGGGGTATGGCCAGGCTGATCAGCCGGTCCAGGAACTCCCACATGCGGTCCCCCCGCAGGGTGACCTTGGCCCCGATGGGGTTGCCCTCCCGCAACTTGAACCCGGCGATCGACCGCCGGGCCCGGGTCACGAGGGGCTTCTGGCCGGTGATGACCTGCAGGTCCCGCACGGCGCCCTCCAGGAGGGAGGGCTGCTGGACCGCCCGGCCGACGCCCATGTTGACCACGATCTTGTCCACCCGGGGCACCCGCATCACGTTGGTCACGCCCAGGGACTCCCGGAGCTGGGGCCGGACCTGGTCCTCGTAGCGCCGCTTGAGCCGGGGCCTCGCCCGGGTGGCGGTGGCGGCGGCGGTCACAGGTCACCTCCGCACTTCCTGCAGACGCGGACCTTGCGACCCTGGTCGTCGACGCGCATCCCGATCCGGGTGGGACCGTCCTCGGGGCAGACAATGGCCACCTTGGAGGCGGGCAGGGGCATGTCCTTGTCGATGATCCCACCCTGCATGGTCCCCCGGGTGGGCCGGGTGTGGCGCTTCACGACGTTGACGTTCTCCACCACGACCTTGCCCTCCGCCGGGAGGGCCCGCATGACCACCCCCTCCCGTCCCCGGTCCTTGCCGGAGAGGACCCGGACCTTGTCGCCCTTCCGCAGTCGCAGGCGACCGGGCGCCTGGGGCTTGCGTGGAGCCATCTACAGCACCTCCGGGGCGAGGGAGACGATGCGCATGAACCGCTTCTCCCGCAGCTCGCGCCCCACGGGACCGAAGATCCGGGTCCCCCGGGGCTGGGACTGGTCGTTGATCAAGACCGCGGCGTTCTCGTCGAAGCGGATGTAGCTGCCGTCGCCGCGGCGCTTCTCCTTCTTGGTCCGCACGACCACGCACTTGACCACGTCGCCGCGTTTCACGGCGGCCCCGGGGATGGCGTCCTTGACGGCCGCCACGAAGGTGTCCCCGATCCCCGCGTACCGCCGCTTGGAACCGCCCAGCACCTTGATGCAGAGCACCTCCTTGGCCCCCGAGTTGTCGGCCACCCGCAGCCGGGACTCCTGCTGGATCATCGGGCCCGCTCCAGCACCGTGACCACCCGCCACCGCTTGAGCCGGGACAGCGGGCGGCACTCGTCGACCCGGACGCGGTCGCCCACCCGCACCTCGTTGGTCTCGTCGTGGGCGTAGAGCTTCTTGGTCCGCTGGACGGTCTTGACGTACCGGGGGTGGCGCACCCGCTCCACCACGGCCACCACGACCGT
Organism: Acidimicrobiales bacterium; assembly: GCA_035643555.1. Taxonomy (GTDB): domain Bacteria; phylum Actinomycetota; class Acidimicrobiia; order Acidimicrobiales; family JAJPHD01; genus DASQQH01. The sequence continues at coordinate 9,731 of DASQQH010000284.1, forward strand.
CTTGTCCATGGCGGCCGAGGTCACCCGCCCTTCCCGGGACTTGCGCCGGTTGAGCCGGGGCTGGCCGGGCTCGGGCGACCCCCCGGACGCCGGCGCCGTGGCGGCCGCCGCTCCCGGCCCTGCGGTCTCGGCGAACTCGTCGCTCACTGGGACTCCTCCTCTGCTCCGGCGGAGACGCCCCGCCCCGGGCTGCCCGGGGGTCCGGGCTCGGCCTGGTAGGCCTCCGCCGCCTCGATCTCCCGCTCCCGCTGGATGGTCAGCACCTGGGCCACCTCGCGGCGGAGCCGCCCGAGCCGGGCCGAGTTCTCCAGCTGGCCCGTGGCCAGCTGGAACCGCAGGTTGAACAGCTCCTGGCGGGTCTCGGCCCCCCGGGTGGCCAGCTCCTCGTCGTCGAGCAGGCGCAGCTCCGACGCCTTGGCCATCAGGCCTCCACCTCCACCGCGTCGGCCTCGGCCCGGGTGACGAACCGGGCCCGGATGGGCAGCTTCTGGATGGCCCGCTCCATGGCGGCTCTGCCCAGCTCCTCGTTCACCCCCGCCAGCTCGAACAGGATCCGGCCCGGGCGGACGACCGCCACCCAGAACTCGGGGTTCCCCTTGCCCGAGCCCATGCGGGTCTCGGCCGGCTTGTGGGTCACCGGCTTGTCCGGGAAGACCCGGATCCACACCTTGCCGCCGCGGCGGACGTGGCGGGTCATGGCGATACGGGCCGCCTCGATCTGGCGGGCGTTGACCCAGCCCGGCTCCAGGGCCTGGATGCCGAAGTCCCCGAAGGTCACCGTCGTGCCACCCTTGGCCGCCCCGGTCGTCCGGCCCCGCTGCTGCTTGCGGTGGCGGACCTTGCGCGGCATCAGCATCAGTCCGTCTCCTTGCGGAAGTGGGGCGCCTCGTGGTGGGACTCCCGGGTCCGGCGCTCGATCTCCTCCTCCTCGGCAAGGAGGCGCTCCAGGGCGTCGGCGTCCTGGGGCCTCGAGGCACCGGCCTCGGCCGGGCCCGCCTCGGCGGGGGCCTCCTCGGTGGGGGCCTCCCCGGCGGGGGCCTCCTCGGTGGGGGCCTCCCCG
>DASQQH010000285.1:0-3332 GCA_035643555.1 Acidimicrobiales bacterium
TTGATGCCGAAGCCACCCCCGACGTCGGGGGCGACCACCTGGATCCGGTGCTCGGGCAGGTCCAGGAGCCCGGCCAGGTAGGTGCGCAGCAGGTGGGGGATCTGGGTGGAGGACCACAGCCGCAGGGTGCCCTGTGCCCGGTCGTAGTGGGCCACGCACCCCCGCCCCTCGATGGGGACCCCGACCAGGCGGCCGTGGCGGAACCGGCGTCGTAGCACCACCGCCGCCCCCGACAGCGCCTCCTCCAGGGCGGCGGGGTCGCCCACCGAGCGCTCCACGAGCACGTTGTCCGGGGCGCCGTCGTGGAGGGTGACCGCCCCCGGGGCCAGCGCGTCGCCCACCTCGACCACCGCGGCCAGCGGCTCGTAGTCGACCTCGACCTCCTCGGCGAGCGCCTCGGCCCGGGCGCGGTCCGAGGCCAGGGCCAGGGCCACGGCCTCGCCCACGAAGCGCACCCGGTCGGCCGCCAGGGGGAAGTAGGGGGTCGCCCGGTAGGTGGGCACCCGGGAGGGGGGGACAAGCGGCCCGGCCGTCCCCGCCAGGTCGGACCAGGACAACACCGGCCCCGTGCCCGGGCCGGCGACGGACCGGACCACGGCGTGGGCGTGGGGGCTGCGGACGAAGACCGCCTCCAGCATCCGGGGGAGCTCCAGGTCGGCGACGTAGCACCCGCCCCCGGTCAGGTAGCGCGGGTCCTCGCTGCGCAGGACCGAGGCCCCCACCAGCCGGGGGGTGGCGACGTCGCCGGTCACCGGCCGGCCGCCCTCATCGGTCGGGTCCCTCGGCGGCCGGGGGGTCGGGCGGGGCCGCCCGCAGGTGCTCCATGACGGCGTCCACGATCCCCTCGTAGCCGGTGCAGCGCCACAGGTTCCCCGACAGATAGGCGCGCACGGCCTCCCGGTCGGGGCGCCCGCCTGCCAGCACGGGGGCGGGGTCGGCGCACAGTGCGGTGGCGGTCATCAAGAAGCCGGGGGTGCAGAACCCGCACTGGAGGGCGTGGTGCCGGCGGAAGGCCTCCTGGAGGGGGCCGAGGGTGGCGCCCACGGGCGCCAGGCCCTCCACGGTGGTCACCCGGCACCCCTCCACCTGGGGCGCCAGGAGGAGGCAGGACCGGACGCCCTCCCCGTCCACCAGGATGGTGCACGCGCCGCACACCCCGTGCTCGCAGCCCAGGTGGGTCCCGGTGAGGCGGAGGTCCTCCCGGAGGAGGTCGGCCACCGACCGGTTGGGGGCGGCCAGGACCCCGACCGCCTCCCCGTTCAGGGTGAAGGCCACGGGTACGAGCTCAGCCATCGCCCCTCGCCCCCATCGCCCCCCGCACCGCCCGGACGGCCATCTCCCCTGCCAGGGCCCGGCGGTAGTCGGTCGAGCCGTGCAGGTCGGCGGGCGGCTCGACGGTGGCGGCGACCACCTCTGCCAGCGCGGCCGCCGCCTCGGCGTCGAGGGGCCGGCCCACGAGCAGGTCGTTTGCCCCCTCGACTCGCACCGGGACCGGGCCGACCCCGCCCAGGACCAGGCGGAGGCGCCCGCAGGCGCCCCGGGCATGGGGAGCCACGGCGGCCGCGGCCAGGGCCAGGGCGAAGTCCCCGTGGCGGCGGGCGTGCTCGGCGAAGCCGAAGCCCCAGCCCTCGGGGAGGGGCGGGAGCCACAGCTCGAGGGCCAGCTGGTCGGGGGCGAGCCGGGTGGTGAGGAACCCCTCGTAGAGGTCCTCGACGGGGACCTGCTCGAGGCCCCGGCCGCTCGCGATGACCAGGGTGGCCCCCGGCCAGCACGTGCAGGCCACCGGCCACTCCCCGGCCGGGTCGGCGTGGCAGATGCTGCCCACCACGGTCCCCCGGGCCCGGATGGCGGGGTGGCCCACCAGGGCGGCGACCGGGGCCAGGGCGGCCCAGGGCGGGGGGGGTCGCTCCAGGGCCCGGTGACGGGCCAGGGCCCGGAGCACCAGCCCGCCCCGGGCCCGCCCGGTGCCGGCCAGCTCCCCGATGCGGTTGAGGTCCACGAGGTGGCCGGGCCGGGCCAGGTGGAAGTTGAGCAGCGGCACGAGGCTCTGGCCCCCGGCGAGGACCTTGGCCTCGTCCCCGTGCTCGGTGAGGAGGCCGAGGCCCTCGTCGATGGAGCGGGGCGCGTGGTAGGCGAAGGGGAGGGCCTTCACGGGCTCAGGCCGTCGTGTAGCCGCCGCTGACGCTGACCGTCTGGCCGGTGATGAACCCGGCCAGGGGGCTGGCCAGGAAGGCCACCAGGGGGGCGACGTCCTCGGGGGTACCCAGCCGGCGCAGGGGGTAGGCGGCGAGGATCCGGTCCAGGTTCTCCTCGAGCCAGGCGGCGTCGGTGTGGGCCTCCATCCCCTCGGTCCGGGTCAGGCCCAGGGCCACGGCGTTCACCGTGACCTGGTGGCGCCCCACCTCCCGGGCCAGCGAGCGGGTGAAGCCGATGGCCGCGGCCCGGGCGGACCCGGCCGCCACCAACCTGCTCTCGCCGACCCGGCCCGAGTCCCCGGTGATGGTGATGATCCGACCCCGGGCGGCCTCGATCATGGCGGGCAGGACGGCGTGGGCGCAGGCCAGCGCCCCGAGCACCGTCACCTGGAACTGGGGCTGCCACTCCTCGGGGGTGGACCGGACGAAGCGGCCAGGGGCCACGAGGGCCGCGTTGTTGACCAGGATGTCCACCGGGCCGAGGGCCGCGGTGACCTCCCCGTGGGCCCGGGCCACCTCAACAGGCTGGGCCAGGTCCGCCTGGACCAGCGCCACCCGCCGGCCCAGGGCCTCCACCTGCCCGGCGGTGTCCTTGGCCTCCTCCGCCGAGCGGTGGTAGTGGACGGCGATGTCGGCGCCCTCCCTGGCCAGGGTGAGGGCGATGGCCCGACCCACGCCGTGGGCGGCACCGGTGATCCACGCCACGCGACCGTCGATCCCGAGATCCATGGCCCAACCCTGTCACGTCCGGGGGCACGTGGGGGACGGCCCCGGTGGGCCGCCACGCCGGGTCCCCGGGTGGCGGCCGCCGGTCGCGGGGGGTTCCGCCGTCGAGCCCTACGCCTCCCCGGGACGCCCGATGCCGGGCACCGGGCCGGTCGAGTCCCCGCCGGTGTCCACCACCGTGCCGGCCACGGCCAGGTCCCGCACCCGCCCGGGGGGGATGCCGGCCTCCAGGAGGACCTCGGCGCTGTGGGCCCCCAGGTCCGGTGCCGGCCCCGGTGCCGGGGCGCGCTCCCCGGGGATCTCCAGCCACCTGCCGGGGACCACCCCCGGGGGCCCCTCCTGGTCGGCCTCCGCCACGGCCAGGAGGCCATGGTCGAGGAGGCCGGGATCGGACACCACCTCGCCCTGGTG
>DASQQH010000286.1:0-3667 GCA_035643555.1 Acidimicrobiales bacterium
CACGCGGGCCGCCTCGGCCTCGATGATCGGGCGGGCCGCCTCCCGGTCGCCGCCGGCGACCGGGACCAGGCGGTCCTCCGCCTTGGAGACCACCTTCTGGGTCACCACCACCACATCCCCGTCCTGGAGGTCGGCGTGGGCGGCGATGACCTCGGCCAGGACGTCGCCGGGGACGATCTCGGGCAGACCGGTGACCGGCAGGAGGGTGAGGGCCCCGGTCACGGTCCCACCGGGCCGGCCTCGACCACCGCCCGGGCCAGGGCGGCGGCCACCTCGGGGCGGTCCATGACCGTGCGGGTCACCAGGCACCGCATCCCCTGGGCCTCCACCTGGGGGGCGAGGTCGGCGTCGGCCTCGTCCACGACCAGGGTGGCGGCCACGGGGGCCCACAGGCGGGCCACACCGACGACCGACGGCTCGTGGCCCAGCTCGGCCAGCAGCCGGTCCGCCGGCCCCTTGAGGGCGGCACCAGCGACGATGGGGGAGATGGCCACCACGTCCTCCCGTCTGGCGGCCAGCCCCGCTCGCACCCCGGGGACCGCCAGGATGGGGGCGATCGACACCAGCGGGTTCGAGGGGCACACCACCACCCGCTCGGCCGCCGCCAGCGCCTCGAGGACCCCGGGGCCGGGCAGGGCCTCCTCGGCCCCGGCGAAGCGCAGGGCCCGGACCGCCACCGCGTGGCGCCGTCGCACGAAGTAGTCCTGGAAGGACACCTCCCCGCCGGCCGCCAGGGTGACCCTGGTCCGCACCGGGTCGTCGGTCATGGGCAGGAGCCGGACGCCGAGGCCCCAGGCGCTCGCCACCTCCGCGGTGACCACCGACAGGGGCGCCCCCTCCGACAGCCGCTGGGTGCGGTAGAGGTGGGTCCCCAGGTCGCGGTCGCCCAGGCGGAACCAGGTCTGGCCCCCGTAGCGCTCCAGGGCGGCCATTGCCTGCCAGGTCTCGCCGGCGAGGCCCCAGCCCGTCTCGGGGTTCTCGGCCCTGGCCAGGGTGTAGGTGACGGTGTCCAGGTCCGGGCTGACGTGGAGGCCGTGGAGCACGTCGTCGTCCCCGGTGTTGACCACGGCGTGCACCTCTCCCGGGTCCACCGTGCCGGTCAGGGCCCGCAGGAAGCGGGCCGCGCCGACCCCGCCCGCCAGGGCAGTGAGCATGGCGCAGACCGTAGTCGGCGAGGCCCCCCGACCCCGGGCCCGTCCCGGCTCGGCGGGATCGGCGCCACCCTGCAGATGGCGGTGTGGGAGGCTCTGGTGGATGGAGACCAGGCCAGCGGACCGGTTGCGCCCGCCCGCGGGGAGCCCGGCCCGGGCGGGGCGGGTCCGGGTGGCCCTGGACGCCACCCCGCTGCTCGGGACCCGCACGGGGGTGGCCACGTTCTGCTCGGGGGCCCTCGGTGGCCTGGCCGCCTCGGGCCACCTGGACGTGGTGGCCTTCGCCGTGAGCTGGCGGACACGGGCGGGCCTCGCCGCCCAGCTCCCCCCGGGGGTGGCCCGCCTGGACCGTCCCCTGCCGGCTCGGCCCCTCCACCGGGCGTGGCGGGCGGTGGAGTTCCCCCCCATCGAATGGCTGGCCGGTGCTGTCGACGTGGTCCACGGCACCAACTTCGTGGTCCCCCCCGCCCGGCGGGCCGCCCGGGTGGTGACCGTGCACGATCTCACCGCGGTGCGCTTCCCGGCCATGTGCGAGCCGGCCAGCCGGGCGTTCCCCGCTCTGGTGCGCCGGGCCGTCCGGCGGGGGGCCTTCGTGCACACCCCCTCGGCCTGGGTGGCGGGGGAGGTGGTCGAGCTCCTGGGGGTGGACCCGGCCCGGGTGCGGGCCGTCCACCACGGGGCCCCGGCGGTCGCCGCCACCGGGGAGGGACCGACCCGGGGGGCGCCCTTGCCCGCCGGCACCCGGCGCTACGTCCTGGCCCTCGGCACGGTGGAACCCCGCAAGGACCTGCCCGGCCTGGTCCGGGCCTTCGACCACCTGGCCCCGGACCGTCCCGACCTGGCGCTGTTCCTGGTGGGCCCCGACGGCTGGGGGAGCGCGGCCCTGGAGGAGGCCCTCGAGGCCTCGGGCCACCGGGACCGGATCGTCCGCCTGGGCTGGGTCGACGCCCCGGCCCGGGACCGGTTGCTCCGCCAGGCGGCGGCGTTCGCCTACCCCTCGGTGTACGAGGGGTTCGGCTTCCCCCCCCTGGAGGCCATGGCCGCGGGGGTGCCGGTGGTGGCCACCACGGCCGGCGCCCTCCCCGAGGTCCTGGGGGACGGCGCCCGACTGGTCCAGGTTGGGGACCCTGCCGCCCTGGCCACGGGCCTGGCCCAGGTCCTCGACGACCCGGCGGCGGCGGCCGACCTGGTGGCCCGGGGTGCCCGCCGGGTCGAGCGGTACGGGTGGGACCGGTGCGCCGAGGGCCTGGCGGAGCTCTACGCCGACGCCCTGGCCGACCGGGGCCGCTAGCCGTGCGGGTGGGCCTGGTGGTGGAGCAGCTCCGCCGTGCCGTCCCCGGGGGCATCGGCACCTACGCCCGGGGCCTGGTCAAGGGGCTGGCCGAGCTGGGTGAGGAGAGCCCCGAGGTGGTGCTCCTGGCCAGTCGACCGGGGGCCCGCCCCGACCCGATCGCCTCCCTCGGACCCCCGGTGCGGCGCTCCAGGTTGCCGGGCCCGGTGGCCACCCGCGCCTGGCACCTGGGGGTGGTGCCCCCGGTCCGGGACCTCGACGTGGTGCACGCGGTCTCGGTGGCCCTCCCCCCGACCGGCGGGGTCCCCGGGGTGGCCTGCGTCCACGACCTGGCCTGGCGGGACCTGCCCGACACCTTTCCCGCCCGGGGGCGACGGTGGCACGAGGACGCCCTGGCCCGGACCCTGCGCCGGGCCAGGGCGTTCATCGTCCCCTCGGCGGCCACCGCCGCGGTGCTCTCCCGGGCCGGCGCCCCGCCGGGTACGGTCAGCATCGTGGAGGAGGGCTGCGACCACCTGAGCCCCCCCGACGAGGCGGCCACCGCCGCCTGCCTCTCGGCGCTCGGGGTAGAAGGTCCCTACCTGCTCAGCGTGGGCACCCTGGAGCCCCGGAAGAACCTGGCACGGGTGCTGGAGGCCTTCGGCCAGGCGCGGGGGGACCTGCCCGGTGCCTGGCCCCTGGTGGTGGTCGGGCCCCGGGGGTGGGGCGCCGGCCTCCCCCCCGCGCCCGGGGTGGTCCCGGCGGGGGCGGTGGCGCCCGAGGTCCTGGCCGGGCTGTACGCCGGGGCCCGATGCCTGGTCTACGCGCCCCTGGCGGAGGGCTTCGGGCTGCCGGCGGTGGAGGCGATGGCCGCCGGGACCCCGGTGGTGTCGAGCCCCCTGCCGAGCACCGGGGGCCACGCCCTCGAGGTCGATCCCGCCGACGTGGCAGGGCTGGCGTCGGCCATGGTGCGGGCGGCGGTCGACGAGGACCTGCGAGCCCGGCTGGTGGCCGGGGGCCGGGCCCGGGCGGCCCAGCTCACCTGGGCGTCGGCGGCACGGGCCCACCTGGCGGTCTGGCGGGAGGTGGCGTGAGCGAGGCGCGCCAGGGGGCGGGCACGGCTGGGGGGCACCGGGGGACCGGCGATGCCCGGGGGCCGCTGACGGTGAGCCTGGACGTGAGCGCCGTGCCCGGCCACCCGGCCGGGGCCGGGCGGTACACCGTCACCCTGGCCGAGGCGCTCGGC
>DASQQH010000287.1:0-2456 GCA_035643555.1 Acidimicrobiales bacterium
GGGGGATCGTCGCCGGTGTTGGCTGGGTCATCCCCACCGGCCCCGCCTGGGTGGCCGCCCACGCCAGCCTGGGTCTCGGCCTGGTGGCCGCCGCCCTGGTCAACGCCATCTGGGCGGTTCGCCTCCGTCGGCGCGCCCACACCGTGACCAGCATCCTCGGGTTCCTCGCCATCGTGGGCGCCGCGTTCAACGGCGCCAGCTTCCTCAACTACGGGCACGACGTCAGCTCGATGATCATGGCAGCCCTGTGGGCCCTGGCCCTCGCCAGCTACGTGGCGGGCCTCGCCCTCGCCGGAGACATCGGGCGGCCTCCCCGGGTTGGGGCCACGCGACGGCAGGGCGGGCACCCCGGCGGCTGACCGTCGAGGCGGCCGGCGCCGGGCCGTGCCGAGGGTGGTGGCCGCCGGGCCGGCCGGCGATCGACCACCAGCGCCCCGTCTCGCCCCGGGGACCGCCAGGGGCCAGGTCTCCTCGTGAGACGCGGGTCCCACCGGACCACACCCCGAGACCGCCCCGAAGCGGTGCCCCCGGGTGGCGGCCTCGGTGCCACCCGTGGACCCGTGGCCATGGGAGGCAGGAACCGATGTCGCACGCCGGACCGCCGTCACAGGGCTCAGTGGCGGTGCGCCTGCTGGGAAACGGGGCCCCGACGGTGGCAGCCACGGGGCTCCCGCCGGAGGTGGCTGGGGCCGGGAGGGCTGGCGGCAGCGTTCCTGGCTTCCGAGAGGCTGTCGGTCCGGGTGGTCGAGTGGATGGACCGAGCTGGCGGGTTGCGCCGGCCCGGCCGGTCTCCACCGCGCTCGACCGTGCAGACCCATCCTCACTCGGGGACCCCTGGGCCCCTCTCACCGGGGAGAGGCCGCGTTCCGCGGTGAGGGGTTCCGCGGCGTCAGGGGGACAACGGGTGGCTGGCGATCGTCAAGGTCGATCACCACGTCCCCCCCGCCTGGCCGGATCCGTCCGTCCCGAGCAGCTGCATCCCGACCTCAAGGTGGAAGACCTTGGGGCGGCCGGGTCAGGCACCGCCCGCCTGGGCGCGACCGGTGGCCGGTCAGCCCGCTCCGGAACGCTGGCGGGTGCCGACCGACCCGGCGGGGCATCCGCTCTGTTCTGCCTGTCGATCCCCGACCGATCCCCATCGCCGACCCCAGCCCGGCCCGGAGCTGCACTGGCGATGATGACCCCTCCCCCACCCCGGACAGGGCGGGGCAGGCAAGCGCCGACGGTTCCCCTCAACATGGCCCACCGGATCCGGGAGCCGGTCGCCGACCATCGGCCAACGCGGCGACCCGAGAGGTGGGGAGCTTCAGCGGAGCCGGGACCTCGGCACGGTCGCCCAGATCGGCCGGGCGATCGCCGCGCTCGTTTCCCTGCCGGGGAGATCGGGCCTGACCGGACACCGCTGCCTCCACCGGTGTGACGGTTCTCGCCCGGAGCCACCGCCCGAGGGGTGCGCACCGGACCCGCGCGTGAGGGACGCGGGCTAACGCCAGTCGTCGATCACATAGGCATCCGGATGATGGTAGGCCTCATCGTCGGGCTGGTGGAGCGTGACGCCGATCAGGCCTGCCCGATACCCGCGAGCCACCATCTGGCGGTAGGCGCCTCGCCGGCCGGTGTTGACCCCCGCCACCAGGGTCGATGCACCCTGGCTGACGGCGAAGTCCTCACAGGTCTCGAGAAGTCGGGCGAACCGTCTGCCCGCCCCGGGTCCACCCCGCGCTGCCCCGAACTTCACGTAGCACGTCCCGGATCCCGCCTCGGTCCCCGCCCCCACATGGCAGACACCGATTGCTGCCAGCTCGTCGCCCTCGTGGACGAGCACGGTATCCCCGAGCTTCCGGTCCAGGACCGCGTCGATCTCGCGTCGCACGTCCAGCCCCGGGAGGATCGAGCCGGTGAGGGCGGCCGCTGCCTCGAGACCCTCGCTCCTGTCGCCGAGCGAGGAGAGGGTCGTCCACTCCCCCGCCCCGCCGACCGGTCGCTTGCCCATCACGGGGGTGAGATACCGGGGTAGGAACCCGTAGTCCTGGTAGAGGAAGATGTGCTTCGCAGAGTGGCCAAAGGTGAACAGTCCCCGATGGCCGACGCCCCACGCCTCGAAGATGGGCATCGTTGCCTGCAGCAGCGCCCGCGCCACGCCCCGGTCCCAGAAGGAGGGGAGAACGGTGAGTGGTCCGAAGAACCCGACACTGCCCCAGCGGGTGACGAAGTTGGTGCCCACCAGGGTTCCATCCACCACCGCCGCCAGGGCGGCGGCAGGGTCCGCCGCCCATCGCGTTCGCACGTAGTCGGCGTCACCCATGAAGGCCAGCGGGTCGGGAAGACCCAGGAACGTGCCGAAGGCCAGACGCACGATCCTGTCGGCCTCGGTCAGCTCCTCCTCCCGGAGTTGGCGCACCTGGACGTCGCTGAGTTTCCCGGTCGTGCCCATGACGCCCCTCCGTGTCGGGCTG
>DASQQH010000288.1:0-2858 GCA_035643555.1 Acidimicrobiales bacterium
TGGGGCAGCGGCGTGGTGTGGATGCGCAGGTCCATGTCGTCAGGATAAGAGGGCCTCGAGGGCCGGTGCTTTTCGATTCCTGACCGGCCTGGTGGCCACTCTGGCGACCCACGGCGGCGGAAGCTCCCCTGCGTGACATCGCACCCGTCGTCGATACGTGCTCGGCGCCATGCCGACCAGTTCCCGAAACCGGGTGCTGAAGGTGCCGAGTGACGAACAGCCGACTGCGATGTCGCTTGCCAGCCTGATGGGACCACCCCGTTGCCACGAGCGTGGGAGCACCTTGGGCCCACCGTGGCCGGCCGTAGGCTGATGATCCAGGGGGCTGACCGGGCTGTCAAATGCGCCGGGAGCGTCGGGCGGGTCGGGGCGTCTCGGGCGGCCGGTCGAACCTCGGCTTCTCCCGCTGGCGGTAGGACTCGCCCTCGATGACGAGCTCCCAGGCCGCACTGGTCAGGCGGTCCACGGCGGACTGGGCGAGGAGGGGGTCGGCCATGACCCCCAGCCACTCACTCGGGTCACGATCAGAGGTCAGCACCGTCGCCGCCTGGTGGTGGCGCTCGATCACCAACTCGTAGATGTCGGCGGTCTCTGTGGCATCGAGGGACCGCAGGGCGAAGTCGTCGATGATGAGCATCTCCACCCCCACGAGCTTTCGCATCTCGGCCTCGTGGCTGGCGTCCAGCCGGGCGGCCTTCAGGCGTTTGTGGAGCTTGTCGGAGCGCTCGAAGTGGACACCGATGCGTCGGCGACAGGCGATGTGGCCCAATGCGGTGGCGAGGAGGGTCTTGCCCACCCCCACAGAGACAGCGACAGACTGCAACATCTTCGAGCGATCCTGCCAGCTCAGGTGCGGGTAGTGGCAGCTACCCACCCACTGGCCGACAAGCTCTTGGCGGCCGCGAGCTTTAAACGCGTGCAGGGCCAGATCTTTTTGGTTCTATTCGGGTTTGTGTGGGCGTACACACGTTCGAGGTTCCTGTAGCCAGCACTCCCCGTGGGCAGGACCACATGGGACGAAGCAAGGTCTGATCATGGGGGCTGGAGGCGGAGCCGGGCAGGTTCATGCCTCCTGAAGGAGGCCGGACGGGTCGACCAGGAAGGGAGGCGCCAGGAAGAACGGGCACAGGGCGGCACAGCATGAATCGGCGAGGGAAGGAGGCGCCTCCCTGCCTTGTCCATGATCCCGATCGCGGGGGTCCCCGGGCCGTCAAGGGTCCGGGTCGCACCTGGCGACGGTGCCGCTGGCGCAGGGTTGGTCCGCTGCTCCCTGGGACCCTTGACCGCCCTGGTGGCGACGCCCTTGGCGGACAGGGTCAGCGACTGGTGGGCAGGGTGACCCTCACCCCGCCACAGCACAGGTAGATCATGGCCACGAGGGCGGGGAGGGAATGCCCATAGCCGCGATGGTTGATGAGGCGCACCTTGGAGTTGAGGCCCTCGAGCCTTGAGTTGGAAAGGCCGAGCTCGACTGCTGCCAGGATGCGCTCCTTGTTGGCCCGAACGGTGCGGGAGAAGCGCACCATGGCCGGGATCCGGCACCGACAGGCCCAGGCCAGCCAGCGATCGAGGTGGCCCCGGGCCAGGGACGGGTCGGCCAGGCGATAGAGGTCCCGTAGGGCCTCCTTCACCTGGTAGGCGCGGTAGAGCACGCTCCTTGTGACCCGGAGCTCCTCCAGGACGGCCCGCTGAGAGGCCTTCAAGTCGCCCGGGTCCTTGAGGAGGGCCCAACGGGTGGCCTTTACCCATCTGGCAGACGGCGACCCCGACCGCCGGTGCTGGTTCCAGGCCCACCGCCTGGTCCTGTCGATGGCGGCGTTGGCGCCTTTGATCACGTGAAAAGGATCCACGCACTGGGCCGCCTGGGGCGCCTTGGCGTCAGTGGCGGCCTTGTAGGCCGAGCCCATGTCCAAGCTGACCGCCTCGATCCCGGAGGCGCCGTCCTCGCTCAGGTCGTCGTAGAAGGCTTCCAGGACCTTGGCGGAGCGTCCCTCCTTCACCCAGATGACCGATCCGTCCCGGTCGTGGTTGGCCACCACGGTCAAGAAGCGCTGGTGGCGGTAGCTCACCTCGTCGACCCCGATGCGGTACACCCCCTCCAGGCGGGAGGAGTCAACCTGGTCTGCCACCACGTCGCAAACGATCTGGGCCACGGCCTCCCAGGAGACCCGTAGGAGGGTGGTGATCGTGGTCTTGTCGGTGCGGGTGGCGAGGTAGGCCACCACGTCCTGGAGGTCCCGGGTGTGGCGGGCGCCCGGTCGGGCCCAGGGGACGGCCTCGGTGCGGACCCGCCCGCAGGCCTGGCAGCGAAGGCGGCGGATCTCTGCCTCGAGGAACAGCTTGGTAGACCCCAGGTCCAGGTGGCGCCACCGCCGGGTGGAGCGGTCGTAGGTGGCCCGGGTGGACCATCCACAAGAGCAGGTGAGGCGCCTTCCTCGACGGCGCAGGCCGACCACGATCCCCTCGGGGGTGAAGGCGACCCTCGCCACGTTGGCCCCGGGGACGGCCAGAATGTTGTTGAATGCGGTGGTGACACGCACGGGCGACGCTCCTCGGTGGGGTTGTTTGACGCTCCGCACCGTAGGCCCAGCCCGTGTGTGTCACCTCCCACCCCTCATCACGGCCGGCCGCTGGCCGGCTCATCGTCACCCCGCCTGGTAGGTCCTCACCGGGAGTGGCGATGCCACCCCGCGACTCCTCACTGGGGACGTGGTCAACAGACGCGGCAGCCTTGACTACCGCCGATCGTTGTGCTGCCGGGACTCACCCCTCCGCAACCCCCGTTCTTGACCCACGGGAAGCCGAGGAGTCCCGAAGTTCAACCTGGCCTCCAAGGGGATCAAGGGCTCGGGATGGGA
>DASQQH010000289.1:0-2497 GCA_035643555.1 Acidimicrobiales bacterium
CCACCAGGGACGTGGTCGTCGCGCTGAGCAGCAGCGCGTGGCCGTTGCGCAGCAGGGGGTCCCCCAGGCCACCGACCGGGGCGCCCCTCCGGGCGTGGCGACCGGTGCCGAGGCCCCGCCGGCGTCCGGGACGGGGGGGACGCCCCGGGGGCAGCGGCGCCTGGACCGGGGGACCGGGGATCCTCACGGACCACCCCGGACCCGGGCGGCTGCCACCCACAGGGCCCCCAGCCGGGTGGCGAGGCCCCGCTGGCCCCCCTCGTGGAGGGACAGCACCTCCACCAGTGCCCTGGCCCGGGGTGGCAGGGTCGGCGCCCGGCAGGCCGGGCAGCCGCCGGGGGGATGGCCGAGCAGGGCCCCGACGGCGTCGGCGAGGCCGGCCTGATAGGGGCGCCGCACCACCTCGACCCGGTCGGACCCCAGACCCGGGCCGGCGTGGGCGGGGGCGAACCCCCGCTCGGCCAGGGCCAGCAGCGCCAGATCGCCCGGGGTGTCCCCGACGGCCACCGCAAGGGGCCAAGCTGGGCGCCCGGCGCCGGGGTGGAGGTGGGCGAGGAGGGCACCGAGCCCCGTCCCCTTGTCCACCCCCGCCACCACCATGTCGGTCTGGCCCTGGCCCGCCACGGCCACGAGGCGGGACGTCGGGGCGCTCGTGGCCAGCAGGTCTCCAACCAGGGCGGGCGCCAGGGGCCGGCGTCGGCCGTCGGCCCCGGTGGTCCACGCCCGGACCGACCGGCGATGCCGGTGGTCCACCGACACGCCCGGAGCAGCGTCCAGGCGGTCTCTGAGGCGGTCAAGGGCCCGGCGCCCCGCCGGGGGGACCGACTCGATGACCCGGTCCTCGGCAGCGACGTAGGCGACGCTGCCGTACTCCGCCACCCCCCCGGCGAGGCCGTAGGCGGCACAGCGCTCCTCCACCGCGGCCAGGCTCCGCCCGGTGGCGAGCAGGAGGCGGTAGCCGTGCGCCCGAAGCGCGCGCAGGGCGAGCATGGCGGCGCGGCTGGGGGCGGGGAAGCCCAGGGGGTCCGTCTCGACCACCCCGTCCAGGTCGAGGACACACCAGGGCCCGGTGGGGGCCGGGGCCAGGTCCGCGAGGTAGTGGTCGGCAAGGTATCGTCGGGTGGCCGCCGACGCGGCCGCCGCCAGCTCCTCGGGGCGGTGCCGCCGGCGCCGGGCCTGGTCCCAGAGGTGGACCAGGTGGTAGAGCAGCCACCGCTCCCCGTCGATGGGCTGGCCGGTGTGATCCCGGAACGCCGTCCGCAGCGTCTCTGGTGTCCCGCCCAGGGAGGCGGTGGTCGCCGCCCCGACCAGATCGAAGAGCGGGTCGTAGCACGACAGCTCGAGGTTGGTGAAGGCCCCCTCGGCGAAGTCCACCTTGACCAGGTGCCGACCCTCGCCGTCCCGGAACCACCGGTCGAGGCCGCACCGCCCGTCGATGACCGAGGGACGGTCCACCGTGAGGAGGCGACGGAGGACGCGGTCGAGGGCCCCCGCCCGGAGGACCGGGGCCCCCGGCCCGAGCGGTGCTGCCAGGATCGAGGCGGCCACCTCCCACACCGGACGGCGCCCCGCGGCGGCGTGGCTGTGGTCGGCAGCTGCCGGGAGGGCACGGGCCCTGGCGGCGACGTGGCTTGCGACCTCGGCCAGGGCGGCCGGGCACCGCTCGAGGCCGGGGAGCCGGGCGTCCTCGGGCAGCCAGGCCCGGTAGAGGATCCCCTCGACGACACCGACCACGGGGGGCACCCGCCCCGGCAGTGCCCGGGCGACGGCCAGGGCGTGCCGGCCGAAATAGCCGAGCCCCACGCCCTCGGCGAGGATCGTCTGTCGGGTCCAGGCGCCGGTCGTCGGCTGGGTGAGCTCGACCGAGAACCGACGGCGGGCGTGGCCGCGGGGGACGCAGACGACCGGTTCCAGGGGAAGGACGCGGGCCACCCTCACGGCCGGGCCCAGCAGGCGGGAGAGGGCGGCGCGGACGGCATCGGCCTGGAGCTGGCGGTGCACCTCCCAGCGCCGCCAGGCGAGGGGGATCAGGTGGGGTCCCGCCGGGCCCTCGGGGAGCGCCGCGGGGTCGTCGAACTGGGGGACCAACAGGACCTGGTTCCGGGCGTGCACCCCGGCGGCCTCGAGCAGGCCCGAGGTCCGGGCCAGGGTGGCGCCCGTGACCGGGGGATCGTCGATCACCAGCACCAGGCCGTCGGCCGCGGCCACCGCCGCCAGGCGTCGACGGTCCCCCGGGGGGAGCCCCCACCCGGGTCGAAGGGTCATGGCCCCGACCTGTGGGTGGCCCAGGCCCCGAAGCGCCGCCCGGGCGAGCGGGGCCAGGTAGCTTCCCGAGGTCCGCACCCCCACGGCCAGGAGTGGGCGGGCGGGGTCGGCGCAGTGCTCGCTGGCCTGGCGGGCGAGGGCCGCCACGTCGGCGGGGCGCTGATCGAAGCTGCGGAACGCCGCCGGCAGCCGGAGGACGGCCGTGCGCAGCCCGGGGGGCAGGTGGGGGGGG
>DASQQH010000290.1:0-3115 GCA_035643555.1 Acidimicrobiales bacterium
GCCAACACCGGATCGCCCGCCTGCTCGAGACCCACAGCCTGGCCAGCCAGGCCCAGGTGGTGGAGGCGCTGGCGGCCGAGGGGATCGTGGCCCGCCAGGGCACCGTCTCCCGGGACCTCGAGGAGCTGGGGGCGGTCAAGGTGCGGGTCCCGGGCGGGGAGACCGTCTATGCCATCCCCGAGCTCCCCAAGGACCACCTCGCCCCCGAGGACCACCTGCGCCGGGTGATGGGGGAGTGGGTCGTGGAGGTGGCCCACTCGGCCAACCTGGTCGTGCTTCGCACGCCGCCCGGCTCGGCCCACGTGGTGGCCTCCGCCCTGGACCGCACCGGCCTGGGCGAGGTGGTGGGGACCGTCGCCGGGGACGACACGGTCATGGTGGTGGCCGCCGAGAGCGTCGGCGGGGGGGCGCTGGCCGGGCGGCTCCAGGCCCTGGCCGGCCTGGACGGAGAGGGCCGGCTCCCGGCCTCGGGCGGGCGCGACGGGGACCGGTGGTGACCGCCCCAGGGGCCGGCGCCGACCGCCGGGGCCAGACCGGGCGGGGTTGCCGGCGACGATAGGGTGCGTCGATCGCCGGCGAGGAAGATCAGGGCAACCAGGGACGAGGCGAGGGATCGTGGCAAGCGACAAGCGTGTGGTGCTGGCCTACAGCGGGGGGCTCGACACGTCGGTGGCCGTGCGGTGGCTGACCGAGGAGCAGGACAGGGAGGTCGTGGCCGTGGCCGCCGACGTGGGCCAGGGCGGTGACTGGGACGCCGTCCGGGAGCGGGCGCTCGCCGCCGGCGCGGTGGAGGCGGTCGTGGTCGACGCCCGGGAGGAGCTGGCGTCTGACTTCGTGGCCCCGGCCATCAGGGCCAACGCCCGCTACGAGGGGAAGTACCCCCTGATCTCGGCCCTGTCCCGGCCCCTCATCGCCCGCCACCTGGTGGCGGCGGCCCGGACCTACGACGCCTCGGCGGTGGCCCACGGGTGCACGGGCAAGGGCAACGACCAGGTCCGCTTCGAGGTGTCCACCCGGGCCCTGGCCCCCGATCTTTCCGTCCTGGCCCCGGTGCGGACCTGGGGGCTCACCCGTGAGGAGTCGATCGGCTACGCCGAGCGCTACGGCATCCCCGTCCAGGTGACCAGGGAGAGCCCGTACTCCATCGACGAGAACCTGTGGGGGCGGACCATCGAGTGCGGCGTGCTGGAGGACCCCTGGCACCAGCCGCCCGAGGAGGTCTTCGCCCTCACCACCCCGGTGGCCACCGAGGCAACGGAGCTGGTGCTTTCCTTCGAGGCCGGGCTCCCGGTGGCCATCGACGGCCGCCGGCTCCCCCTCCACGAGCTGATCGCCGAGGTCACCAGGGTGGTCGGCGCCTACGGCTGGGGGCGGATCGACATGGTGGAGAACCGCCGGGTGGGGATCAAGAGCCGCGAGGTCTACGAGTGCCCCGGGGCCCTGGCCCTCCTGATGGCCCACGCCGATCTGGAGGACCTGTGTCTGGAGCGCGACGTGGCCCACGAGAAGGCCCGTCTGGAGCCCCGGTGGGCGGAGCTGGTCTACGACGGCCTGTGGTTCTCCCCCCTGAAGGCCTCCCTGGACGCCTTCATGGCCGAGACCCAACGCCAGGTGACAGGCGAGGTGCGTCTCCGCTGCGAGGTCCCGGGGCGGTGCTTCGTGGCCGGTCGGCGGGCCCCGGCGGGCCTCTACGACTACGACCTGGCCACCTATGAGGCCGCCGACCGCTTCGACCACACCCAGGCCGAGGGCTTCGTCCGGCTGTGGGGCCTCGGGGTGCAGACCTGGGCCGCCCGTCAGGGGGGCGCCGGGGACGGGGCGAGGCCCGCCCGGCCGTGACCCTCTGGCAGGGACGGTTCGAGGGGGACCCCGCCGAGGCCCTGGTGGCCTTCACCGACAGCCTGGCGACGGACCGTCGCCTGGCCGCCGACGACCTCGCCGGGTCCCGGGCCCACGTCCGGGGGCTGGGTCGGGCCAAGATCCTCACCGAGGAGGAGGTGGCGACCCTGCTGGGCGCCCTGGCCCAGGTGGAGGAGGAGCTGGCAGGCGACCGGTTTGCCTTCCAGGCCGCCGACGAGGACATCCACACCGCCATCGAGCGACGGGTGACCGAGCTCGCCGGCGAGGTGGGGGCCAAGCTCCACACCGGGCGCAGCCGCAACGACCAGGTGGCCACCGATCTTCGACTGTGGTGCCGCCGGGAGCTCACGAGGGTGGCCCGCCTGGTGCTGTCCCTCGAGGAGGTCCTCTCCTCCCGGGCCCTCGAGGTGGGCGACGCCTACCTGCCCGGCTACACCCACCTCCAGCGGGCCCAGCCCGTCCTCCTCGCCCACCACCTGCTGGCCCACGGCTGGGCCCTCTCCCGGGACCTGGACCGCCTCCTGGCCACGGTGGCCCGCCTGGACGTCTCCCCCCTGGGTGCCGGGGCCCTGGCCGGCTCCTCGCTGCCCCTGGACCCCGACGGCGTGGCCCAGGACCTCGGGTTCGCCCGTCGCTTCGAGAACTCCCTGGACGCGGTGAGCGACCGGGACTTCGTGGCCGAGGCGGTGTTCGACCTCGCCCTGTTGGGGGTGCACCTGTCCCGCCTCGGCGAGGAGGTGGTGCTGTGGTCCACCGAGGAGTTCGGCTTCCTGTGCCTGCCCGACCGGTGGTCCACGGGCAGCTCCATGCTCCCCCACAAGAAGAACCCTGACGTCGCCGAGCTGGCCAGAGGCCGCTCGGGGCGCCTCGTCGGCCACCTCACCGCCGTGCTCACCATGCTCAAGGGCCTGCCGCTCTCCTACAACCGGGACCTGCAGGAGGACAAGGAGCCCCTCTTCGACGCCGTGGACCAGGCGAGCCGGGCCCTGGTCGCCCTGGGGGGACTCCTCGAGGCGGCCACCTTCGACGTGTCGCGCATGCAGGAGGCAGCCGACGGCGAGGCCGTGGCGGCGGTGGACCTGGCCGAGTGGCTGGTGGGCCGGGGCGTTGCCTTCCGGGAGGCCCACGCCATCGTGGCCGGCCTCGTCCGGGACTCTCTGCAGCGCCGGGTCCCCCTGGCCGAGCTGGTGGAGGCCCATCCGGCCCTCGGCGCCCAGGCGGCCACCCTGCTCGAGGCGGGGGTGGCGGTGGCCCG
>DASQQH010000291.1:0-2248 GCA_035643555.1 Acidimicrobiales bacterium
GAGGTGGAGCCCTGGGGCGACACCCCCCGGCTCACCGCCACGGTGGTGGACGACACCGGCGGGGTCACGCTGGTCTTCGGGCGACGGGAGGTGGCCGGGATCAGCACCGGGGCCCGGGTGGTGGCGGAGGGGATGGTGAGCGAGGCCCAGGGGCGGCTCGCCATGTTCAACCCCCTCATCGAGATCCTGCCCGCCGACGGTGGCAGCCCGAGCGAGGGGGACTGACGAGGCCGTCGTCCCGGTGTCGCCCCCCTGACGGGGGGCCAGGGGGCCATCTGGGGGGAACCCGGGGATGGCGGGCGCGGCCTGCGTCCTGGGCCGCGCCCGGACGGGTGTCCTCGGCCGGTACACCGGTGGCATGGTCGTGAGCCGTTCCGCGGGGCGAGCCCGGTCCCGGAGCGGGCCGGTGGCGGGCACCAGCCCGGGGCGCACCGGTCCCCAGGGGCCCCGCCCGTGAGCAAGCCACCGCCCACGCCCCTGCCGACCCCGGAGTCACTCGACCTCCCCGAGACCCTTCCCTACCGGATCAAGAACAAGCTGCTGGGTCCCCCGCTCAACACCGCCGAGCTGCGCACCGAGCGGCTGGGCCTGCCCACCGCGCTCGGGGTCCTCGCCCCCGACCCCGTGTCGTCCTCCGCCTACGGCACCGAGGAGATCCTGCGGATCCTCGTCCCGGTGGTGGGGGTGGCCGCCTTCACCCTGGTCCTCCCCGTTACCGCCGCCATCATCCTGGTCCTGGCGGTGGTCACCCTCTCCTACCGGCAGGTGGTGCAGGTCTACACCAAGGCGGGCGGGTCCTACGTGGTTGCCAGGGACAACTTCGGGCCCAACATCGCCCAGATCTCGGCGGTGGCCCTCCTCATCGACTACACGGTGACGGTCGCCGTCCAGACGGCCGCGGGGACCGCGGCGCTGGTGTCGGCCGTGCCCTTCCTGGCCCCCTACACCACCGCCATCACGGTGTTCGTGGTGGTCCTCCTCGGCTACGGCAACCTGCGGGGCATCCGCGAGGCGGGCAAGTCGTTCTCCCTGCCCCTGTACTTCTTCATCGCGGCCCTCGGGTCGGTGATCATCATCGGGCTGGTACGGGTGGTCCTCGGCAACCTCCCGGTCCTGCCGGTGCACGCCCCCGGCGCCCAGCCCCTCGGCCATCCCGGCCAGGGGCTGTTCTTGGGGGCCGGCCTGTTCTTCACCCTGCAGGCCTTCGCCAACGGGGGGGCCTCGCTCACCGGCCTGGAGGCCGTCTCCAACGGGGTGAGCGCGTTCAAGCCCCCCGAGGGGGTCCACGCCCGCAAGGCCCTCGCCATCCTGGCGACCATTCTCGGCTGCCTGGTGATGGGCGTGTCGGTGCTCGCCCACTTCACCCACGCCATCCCCTACATCTCGGGGACCCCCACGGTGATCTCCCAGGAGGCCAAGGTGGTGTTCGGCGGGGGGACCCTGGGCCACGTCCTCTACTACCTGGTGCAGTTGGCCACCCTGCTGGTCCTGTGGACCGGCGCCAACACCAGCTTCAACGGGTTCCCCTACCTGGCGAGCTTCGTGGCCGAGGACCGGTTCCTGCCCCGCCAGCTCACCCGTCGGGGCCACCGGCTGGTCTTCTCCAACGGGATCATCGTCCTGGCGATCGTGGCCATCCTGTTGCTCGTGGCCACACGGGCCAAGGTCGACGCCCTCATCCCCTTCTACGCCATCGGGGTGTTCACCGGCTTCACCATGGCCGGCGCCGGCATGGTCCGCCACCATCTGCGCCACCGGGAGGGTCGGTGGCGGGCGAAGCTCGCCGTCAACGGCGGTGCCGCGGTCATCTCGGCGCTCGTGGTGTTGATCTTCGCCTCCACCAAGTTCTTCGAGGGCGCCTGGCTCATCGTCGTGGTGTTCCCCATCCTGTTGGTGCTGCTCATCCGCCTCCACCGCCAGTACCGGCGCGAGCAGGAGCGCCTGCAGCAGGGGGCCCAGCGGGCCGCCGAGGCCCGCACCCTGCGCCGCCACGTGGTCCTGGTGTTCGTGGACCGCCTGGACCTGGCCACCGCCCGGGCCCTCCAGTACGCCAGGACGCTCAACGCCGACGAGCTCCGGGCCGTCCACATCGTGTTGGACGCCGAGGAGGCCGAGGTGCTCCGGGAGCGCTGGGAGCAGCTGGGCATCCCCGAGGAGGTCCGCCTGGAGCTGGTCGACTGCCCCAGCCGCCGGCTGCTCCGGGACGCCCTGGAGGTGGTGGCCGAGGCCCTGGCGGCGGGGGACACCG
>DASQQH010000292.1:0-7785 GCA_035643555.1 Acidimicrobiales bacterium
TGGGGGGAGAGGGTATCGGCGGGAATGCCCAGCGCCCCCAGGGGGACCCAGGTCATCTCGTCGAGGGCGGCCGCCGCGGCGTGGTGGAAGGTGGGCGACTGGCCGTGGGGGTGGTGACCGAGCACGAAGAACCGTGCCAGGGCGGCGAGGTTGCCCGGGTGGTGGGTGACCTGCTGGTAGAGGGGGGGGACCCACATCCCCACCAGCACCACCAGGCCCAGCCCGGTGGCCACCCCCAGCCGACGAGCCGTTCGGCCCGGGCCGGGCGCCCCCCGGGCCGCCCCCACCAGGGAGGCCAGATACGCGACCACGCCGACGCCGAGGACGATCGTCGCCACGGGCACCGCGGAGACGTCGGACTGGACCACGAACGAAACGGCCACCGCGGCCCAGACCAGACAGGGGAGGGACCCCCGGGCAGCGCCAGCCGCCAGGGCGGTGGCGAGGAGGAGGGGCAGGGCCAGGATGTAGGGGTTGGCCACCCCGAACATCAACGCCGGCCCGGTTCCGAGGAGGTAGGCGCCCACCGCGGCCGCCGCCCACAGGGCCGCCGCCTCCCCCGCGTGGCGCCGGATCACCCACACCGTGGCCACCGCGGCCACGCTGTTGAGGACCAGGGTGCCCACCACCATGGCCCCGAACCCGTGCCCGTCCAGGGCGTAGAAGGGGGCCAGGACGTAGAAGTAGGCCGGCCCCGGGTGTCGCCAGCCGAAGCGGGAGTAGGGGCCCAGGAGGGCCTGGAAGTGCACGGCCTGGCGGGTCTGGAGCTCGAGGACCGCCTGGTCTCCCCAGGCCGGGGTGATGCGGGCCACGGCAAGGACGGTCTCCACGACCCCCACCAGGGCGGCCCCGGCCACCAGGAGCACGCTCGCGGGGACGCCGGCCAACCGGGACCGGCCGGCGGCTCTCACCAGCGCGCGGGCCGAGCGCCCCGTCCAGCCAGCGCCGGCGCCCTCCGGGTGCACCTCCTCGGAGGCGGTGGTCATCCCGACCCGCGCCGTCCCGGGGAGCCCTGGTCCCGGTGGCGACCCTGGACGGGGGCACGATCCACCGACCGTCCCCTCCCCCGCCCTCGAGCTGGCACGTTCACGGTCTCTCGCACCGGCCTCCCTCGGACGGCACTCCCCGACGGTCTCCGGCGCTCCGGCCGCGACCCAGATGCTACCGGCGGACGGTCACCGGTGACGGGCGGGAGGACCACGGTCTCTAGCGGGCGGCGTTGAGCTTGGCCACCTCGGTCAGTCGCTGGACCATGGCCGCCCCGGCGGCGGCCCGGCTGTACCGGTGCCGGATCGTGGCCGCGCCCTTGGACCCGATCCGCTCCCGGGTGGCGGGGCTCTCGTAGAGGCGGCGCATCCAGCGGGCGGCCTGGTGCACGTCGGCCGCGCCCCACAGCTGGTCGTCCTCGTAGACCACGGACATGCCCGGGTTGTACTGGGAGACCGTCGTGCCGACGCTCTCCAGCCGGTAGCCGACCGGGCAGCTGTTGGTCACGGTCATGAAGTCCATGTTGCCCGAGTAGCCGGTGGCGATGACGGGTCGACCGAGGTACATGGCCTCGGCCATGCCCAGGCCGAACCCCTCGCTGCGGTGCAGGGAGACGTACACGTCGCACAGGGTCATCAGGGCGAACATCTCCCCCGAGGACAGGTCGTCCTCCACCAGGATGCCGTTGACCGAGCCCAGCTCCTTCACCAGGAGGGCCCGGGCCTCCGGGTAGTTCGCCAGGTTGAGCGTCTTGAGCACCAGCCTGGCCGGACCGGCGCGCTCGGCGGCCGAGAACGCCCGGCTGAAGGCCTCGATGACCCCCAGGGGGTTCTTGCGTCCCATCGTCGACTGGACGTCGAACCCGAAGAAGAACAGGCAGGCCTCCTCGGGCAGGCCGAAGTCGGCCCGGGTGCAGCCGCCGGCGGGAGCGGGCTCGAGGAAGTGGGGCATGACCTGGACGGGTCGGTCGGTGTGGCCCTGGAAGGCCTGCTTGGTGAACCGGCTGCCCACCCACAGCTCGTCCACGCGCTCGATGTTGCGGGCCACCCGGTAGGCCACCCGGGGGAGCTCCCAGGCCCAGTAGCCGATCACGTAGGTGGCTCGCCCCGGCGGTCGCAGGAACCGGTCGCTCAGCAGCTGGAACTGGTCCACGTTGAAGTAGTTGATGTCGATACCGTGGCGGCGACCGGTGGGCAACCGGCTGAGGCGCTCGGGCAAACGGGCCTCGGACTGGCGCTCACCGGTGCGGCGATCGACCAGGGAGACCTCCACCCCGGCGTCGAGCAGGGCCACCACGCACCGACGGGCGGCCTCCGACAGCCCGGTGGTGCCCTTCCAGTCCGCCACCGCGTTCACCCCGAGGGGCTCCCCGGACACCGTCACCGCCTCCCGTCGCTGGGCGCTGGTCCGGCGGTGGACCGCCTCCTCGATCGCCTCCAGGTAGGCCTCGACCACGGCGGGGACCGTGGCCTGGGCCTCAACGAAGCTCCGGGCCGCCTCGCCCACCCCGCGCACGCTCTCGGGGGCGGCCAGTGCCCACCGCAGCACCCGTTCGAGGCCTGCGGCCCGGTCCCCCCCGTCGCCGGGGACCGTCCAACAGAAGGTCCGGTCCAGATGGGCGTAGGCGCCGTCCTCGGCCACGACCACGGGCTTGCCGGCCCCGAGCGCCCGCAGGACCGTGGTCGCGGCCTCCGTGGTGGCCCCCTCGCCCACCATGACCGCGAGGTCGCAGGCGCGCAGCTCCCGTCGGAGGGCGGTCAGCGACAGCCCGGTGGCCACCCGTACCGCTCCGCCCAGGCCCCGCCGCTCCACCAGCGCCTCCACCCGGGTGACCACCTCGGGCTGGTCGGCCTGGTCGGCCACCACCAGGGCCCCGCCCGGGTGGTCCCGGCGGACCCGGGCGAAGGCATCCAGCACCTCCAGGGCCTGGTTGGGTCGGGCCAGCGCCCCGAAGACCCCCACGACCAGGGGAGCGTCCACCTCCCGGGGCCGGTCGGGGGCCCCCCGCTCCACCTCGACCGGCGGGTGCACGTAGCGCACCGGCGGGCTCCGGTGGCCGCCGGTGAGCTCGGCCACCGCGTCCGGGCAGTGCACCAGGGTCAGGAGGCTGGCGTCGACCAGGCGGCCCGACAGCAGCGGCTCCCCCCCGCCGTACCCGTCCCCACGCCCCGGTGACCGGTCCTGGTTGTAGCGGACCTCGTCCCGATAGGCGACGCTCTCCCTGCCCCCCGCCAGCAGGGCGTGGAAGTCGGCCAGACCCGGGTCGTGCAGCACCAGCAGCCCCGGCTGCTCCAGGGCCGCCCGGTAGCTGTAGAGGCAGGCGGGGCTGTCGGCGAGCTGGTACACGTCGACGTCCGCCCCCCGGACACTCCCGGCCCGGTAGGCCGAGGCACCCACCATCTCGACGCCGTCGGCCCCGGCCATGCCGACCTGGTCCACCCACCTCCGGTCCGCCCATCGGTCCTCCACGACCACAACGATGTCGTGGTGGCGCGCCAGCAGCCTGGTGACCTCGAAGCTGTAGGTGGGGAGCGCCCCGGCCTGGGGCAACCAGGGGGTCCAGAGGGCGACCCGCCGCCGGGTCACGCCGGTCACGAGACGGCCGCTGGGGCGCCGACCGCCCGCTCACGCAGGAGGCCCGGCTGGCGGGGCCCCGCCCAGCGCCACGTCCGGACCCCGATCCCCCGTCGCGCCCGCCTGCCCAGCTGTGCTGTTCGCTCGACCTCGTGCACCGGATCCCTCAGTTCGCGGAGTGACGACGACAGCGCGCCATCCCTACACCGCCCCCAGCCGCCACCTAGACTACGCGAGGACGACGAGCGCCGCGCACCCCGGGTGGGCGGTTCGGTGCGCTCCGGCCGAGTGGCGTGGCCATGGCGCCAGCCGGGGTGGTGGGGTTGTGTTGGGCGAAGGAGGGCGGGGTGGATCTTGCCGGCATCCAGCGATCGTGGGACAGCTTCGGGCGCTCCGATCCCCTGTGGTCCATCCTGACCGACCCCAACATGCAGGGACGGCGCTGGCGGCCCGACCAGTTCTTCGCCACGGGGGTCCCCCAGGTGGAGGCCCTCCTGGCCCTGGCCTCGGCACATGGCGTCGAACCCCACCCCGGTGTCGCCCTGGACTTCGGGTGCGGGGTGGGCAGGCTGTCCCAGGCCCTCCTGGGCACCTTCGCCAGGGTCGTCGGGGTCGACATCGCCCCCTCCATGATCAAGGAGGCGAGGCGCTACAACAGCGATAGCTCCCGGTGCCGGTACGTCGCCACGAGCGATCTGTCATCCCGGTTCGCCCCCGAGACCTTCGACTTCGCCCTCTCGATCTACGTCCTCCAGCACATGGCACCCGAGTACGGCCTCGGCTACGTGGCACAGGTGGTGGAGCTGCTGCGACCGGGAGGCGTGGCCGTGGTGCAGGCGCCCACCGCGCCCGTCGAGGACCCGCCCGGCGAGGAGGCCGACGTGGCCCTGCCCGACGGGGCCTACCGGGCGGCGATCTCCCTCGAGACGCCGCTTCCCCGCTGTGCCCCCGGCGCCCACCAGTGGGTGACGGTCCGGGTCCGCAACACCAGCGACGCCACGTGGCGTTTCCCCCGGCCCCCCTTTGTGGGGAACCACTGGTTGACGCCGGGGGACGACGTCCTGGTCCAGGACGACGGGCGGGCGGCACTCCCCCAGGAGCTGGCCCCAGGCGAGTCGGCCGTGGCGACCCTGGGGATCGGCGTCCCCCGCCGACCGGGAACCTATGTGCTGGCCGTCGACGTGGTCCTCGAGGGCGTGTGCTGGTTCGCCGATCGCGGCTCGTCCCCCCTGCTCGTCACCACACGGGTCCCCTCCCCCCTGTCGCACCGGCTCCGGCGGACCCTGGCCAGGGACGACCAGTCCCGCGACCCCGGATCGGAGCGTCCCGTCATGGAGATGCACACCGTCCCCGAAGACGACATGGTGAAGGCGGTGGCGGCGGCGGGCGGCATGGTCGCCCACCGCAGCTACGGGAGGCTCCCCGGCTTCGAGGACTGCACCTACGTCATCACCCGTTAGTCCCCATGGTGCCACCCCTCGTGGCATCGAGACAGGTTGCCTACCGCCACGCCGATGGCGTGGCGGGCACGGCCAGCCACGCCATCGGCTCCGCCCATGACCGGGGGTTCCGCCCTTCCGAGCTGCCCGGACCCACGACCGTGACGGACGGCCATGGCCACCACCACGTCGTAGGCCACCACGGGCCCGGCCACGACGGTGACCGGCGATGCAAGGAGCGCCACCAGGGGCATCGACGTGGCCCACATCAGGTTGGCCCCGCTCGGCACCCCCACCACGTGGGGGACCAGGGGCTCGAGGCCGTGTCCGAGGGCGTGGGGGAACCAGGCCAGGAACCACATGAAGGTCCAGGCGTCCCCCCCGATACCGGCGGTGGTCACCCCGGGAGCGCTCCAGGTCGGCCAGGTCCAGCCCACGACCAGGGCGCCCGCCAGGACCAGGACAACGACCGCCTCCCGGTGCCCGGCCCGCCCGCGCTGCACCCTCCTCGCCCCGGATCGGGTACGCGCGCCCGGCCCCCGCGCCGTCCGCCCGATGCTCGTGCCCGCCCCGGCCTCCGTCCGCTCGCCGGTCAGAGCCGCCGGGCGACGACGGCGTAGTCCTGGGCCCCGAAGAGCCGGGCGTTGACCGCCTCGTACAGCGGGACCAGGTCCTCGGCCCAGGGTTGGTCACCCCGTGGTCGGGGCAGCTCGTCGTCGGGCCTGGCGTGGCGCACCTCGGCGTCTGCCAGCCCCCGGGACTCCACCAGAAAGGCCAGGAACTCGCTCGGGACCGGGCGGCGGTGGGTGGGATCCAGGTAGAAGGTGGAGGCCCCCACCACCAGGTTGTCCGGGTTGGGGGTCTCGAAGATCACCAGCCCGCCCGGCTGCAGGCCCCGGATGGTCAGGTCGATCAGCTCGATCAGCTCGCCGACCGGAAGGTGTTCCACCAGATGGAAGGCCGTCACCGCCGCCAGCGAGCCCTCGGGCACGCTCGCCAGGTGCGCCCGGGCGTCCTCCAGGCGCACGTCGAGCCCCCGCTGGCGGCTCCTGTTGACGAAGTCCTCGTTCAGGTCGAGCCCGTAGGCGTCGACGCCGGCCTCCCGGAGCACCTCCAGCCACTCCCCCCGGCCACTGCCGATGTCCAGGACCGGCCCCCGCCGGTCGATGGCCAGGATGTCCTCCAGGTACGCCCGGACCCGCTCCTTGATCGTCTCGGTCGGTCCCCGGAAGACCTCCTCGAAGGAGGGGTACAGCCCCTCCAGCGGGGAGGGCAACGACGCCAGGGCCTCGGGCTGGGGGGGGCTCGGCAAGGACCGACGGACCTGGTTGAGGAACAGGTCCACCTGCGCCTGGCGCACCCGCTCGCCGTGCTCCAGGCCCGTGACCGCCCGGCGTAGGTTGGCCAGGCCCCGGTTGGCGTCCTCCTGGGCCTCGTTCACCTGGAGGGCGAGCTCGGACAGCTCCGAGCGCAGGGCGGCGAACTCGT
Organism: Acidimicrobiales bacterium; assembly: GCA_035643555.1. Taxonomy (GTDB): domain Bacteria; phylum Actinomycetota; class Acidimicrobiia; order Acidimicrobiales; family JAJPHD01; genus DASQQH01. The sequence continues at coordinate 6,489 of DASQQH010000292.1, forward strand.
CGTGCTCGCGGGAGAAGGACTGGCGGGCCACCAGCTCGACCCGCTGGGTCAGCACGTGCACCTGCTCGCCGAGGGCCTCCAGTTCGGAGATCACCCCGTGGTTGAGCGGGACCTGATGGTGCAGGAACAGCCATGCCGCCCGTCCGATGACCTGCTTGAGGAGGCGGAACCGCACGCCCCGGGGGATCGGGAGCCCCAGGTCGGCCTGGGTCCGCAGCTCCCCCAGGTGGCCGGAGTACCCAGCTGGTTCGTCCTGGTCCACGTCCCTCCTCGGCCTCGGCGTCGCCTCCTCCCCGGCCCCCCCTCGACACCCGGGTCCGGTGCGCTGGCAGCGGCGTCCACGCTAGTCGAGCCCTGGGGGCCCGGCCAGCACCCCGGTTCCGGTCAGCCCCCCCCGACGGCCTCCTCGAGGACGGTGGCCATGGCGGCCCGGGCCCGGGGCAGGCACAACGCCGCCAGGCGCGTCCGGGCCCCCTCGGCCAGCCCCGCCCGCAGGACGTCGTCGGTGAGGACCCGGTCCACCGCCGAGGCGAGGGTGGTGGGCGCCCGGGAGGACAGGACCACCCCGGCGTCGCCGAGGGTCTCGGGCACCGCGGCGACCCCGTAGGCCACGATGGGCACCGCGTGGCTCATCGCCTCCAGCAGGGGCACGCAGAACCCCTCGTGGCCCGACGCGCAGACGAACACGTCGGCGTTGGCGTACTGGGCCGCCAGCTCGCCCGGGGTCACCGAGCCGGCCACCTCGACGGCGTCCTCGAGGCCGAGGTCCGCCACGTAGCGGGACAGGGCCTCCGCGTAGCGACGCGAGGAGGTGCCCCCCACCAGGTGCAGCCGGGCGCCGGGATCGTAGGCCCGGCGGTAGCACACCAGGGCCTGGACCAGGAGGTGCTGGGCCTTGTGGGGGGAGAGCTTCCCCACGAACAGCAGGTCGGCGCCGGTCTTGGCGGCCCGGAGGCGGCCGAGGGCCGCCTCGTCCACGTCGGCCCGCAGGGCCTCGAGGTCCACCAGCAGGGGGGCGACCATGGTCCGGGCCACGCCGGCCCCGGCGAGCTGGTCGGCGTTGTACCGGGATGGGGAGAGCCCCGCCACCACCTGGGCCGCCAGGCGGGAGAGCTGGAGCCACCCCGCGGTGGCGAACTGGCCCACCCCGGGGTCCCAGGGCTCCACCAGCTCCCGGGGGGTGATGTTGTGGAAGTAGACGAGCTTGGGCTCCTCGCGCCGGACGAGGAAGTCGGCCACGGGGCTGCCGATCGAGCCCTGGTAGAGAAGCCAGGTCCGCTGGTGCCGGCGGGCCGAG
>DASQQH010000293.1:0-3474 GCA_035643555.1 Acidimicrobiales bacterium
TTCTCCTCGAAGGGGTCGCCGACCTGCACGCTGGGCCGCTTGGCCTCGTCGGCCTCGTCCCCGAAGCCGGCGGAGGCCAGCACGCTCACCCCGCCGATGCCGTCCCGGCCCGTCGTCGACCCGAGCAGGACCGCCAGGTTCCCCACCCCCGAGGCCCGCCCCAGGACCAGCCGGGAGGCGGGCAGGACCCCGAGGCAGGCCACGTTGACCAGCGGGTTCCCCGCGTAGCCAGCGTCGAAGGCGACCTCCCCGCCCACCGTGGGCACCCCCACGGCGTTGCCGTAGCCGGAGATGCCGGCGACCACGCCCTGGAAGAGCCAGCGGGACCGGGGGTCGTCGAGGGGCCCCAGCCGCAGCGAGTCGAGCAGGGCGATGGGCCGGGCCCCCATGGTGAACACGTCCCGCAGGATCCCCCCCACCCCCGTCCCCGCGCCCTGCCGGGGCTCGACGGCCGAGGGGTGGTTGTGGCTCTCGATCCGCACCGCCACCGCCACGCCGTCGCCGGCGTCGATCACCCCGGCGTTCTCCCCCGGGCCCACGAGCACCCCCTGGCCGGTGGTGGGCAGGCGTCGGAGATGGCGGCGGGAGGACTTGTAGGAGCAGTGCTCGCTCCACATGACCGCGTACATGGCCAGCTCCAGGTCGTTCGGAGGGCGACCGAGCACCCGGGTGATCCCCAGGGCCTCCTCGTCGGTGAGGCCCAGCTCCCGGTGGCGGCCGTCCTCGCCCGCCTGGCCGGTCCCGGGACCGGTCACCGCCGCCCCACCGGGTGGGGGAGGGACGACCGGGGGGACCCGGCGGCGGCGAGCAGGGAGCCCAGCAGCACCGCCCCGTCGGTCGATCCGAGGAGGGGGAGGCTGGCCCGCTCCGGGTGGGGCATCACGCCCACCACGTTCCCGGCGCGGTTGGCCACCCCGGCGATGTCGTCGACCGATCCGTTGGGGTTGTGGACGTAGCGCAGGACGACCCGCCCCTCGGCCCGCAGGGCGGCCAGGGTGTCGGCGTCGCAGACGTAGCGTCCCTCGAAGTGGTTGATGGGCACCGACAGGACCTGGCCCGGGACCGCCTCGCCCGTCAGCACCGAGGTCGTGGCGTCCACCCGCACCTGGACGGTGGCGCACAGGAAGGTGAGGTCCCGGTTCCGGTGCAGGGCGCCGGGCAGCAGGCCCGCCTCGGTGAGCACCTGGAACCCGTTGCAGATCCCCACCACGGGGCCACCGGCGTCGGCGAGGTCGGCGACCGCGGCCATGATCGGGGCGAAGCGGGCCAGGGCGCCCGGGCGCAGGTAGTCGCCGTGGGCGAACCCCCCGGGCAGCACCACGGCGTCCACCCCCCCGAGGGAGGTCCCCCCGTGCCACAGCACACGGGCCCGGCCCCCGAGGGCCTCCACGGCCTGGACCACGTCGTGCTCGCAGTTGGTCCCGGGGAAGGCCACCACCCCGACGACCGCGCTCACCCCTCTTCCTCGGTCAGGGCGACCTCGGCCTCCTCGAGCACCGGGTTCGCCAGCAGCTGCTCGCACAGCGCCTCCACCCGCCGGCGGGCGTCGTCCGCGTCGGCGGCGTCCAGGGCCAGGCGGATCGCCTTGCCCACCCTGACGCCGTCCACCCCGGTGAACCCGAGGGCGGGAAGTGCGGCCTCGATGGTGGCACCCTCGGGATCGGCGATCCCGGGGCGGAGGCGGACCTCCACCAGGGCCGAGAACCTCACCGGTGCCCGTCGGCCCAGGCGCGCCCGTCCCAGGAGGACAGGGGTTGGCCGGTGAGGCGCTCGTAGGCGGTGGCGTAGCGCTCGGCGCTGGCCTCGACCACCTCCGGGGGCAGGTGGGGGGGAGGGGGGGTCTTGTCCCACCCGCTCGCCTCCAGCCAGTCCCGGACGGGCTGCTTGTCGTAGGAGGGGGGGGTGGACCCCGGCGCCCACTGGTCCGCCGGCCAGAACCGCGAGGAGTCCGGCGTCAGGACCTCGTCGCAGATGGCCAGGGCCCCGTCGATGACGCCCAGCTCGAACTTGGTGTCGGCGATGATGATCCCCCGCTCGGCGGCCCAGGCCGCCGCCCGCTCGTAGGCCGCGACGCAGAGGTCCTCGGCGGCCCGGGCCACCTCGGCCCCCACCGCCTCGGCCGCCTCCTCACGGCTGATGTTCTCGTCGTGGCCGGTGGCGGCCTTGGTGGAGGGGGTGAAGCGCGGCTCGGGCAGCCGGTCGGACTCGGCGAGGCCGGCGGGCAGGGGGACCCCGTGCATGGTGCCCCGGTCCCGGTACTCCTTCCAGGCCGAGCCCGACAGGTAGCCCCGCACGATGCACTCGATCGGCAGCATGTCGGCACGCCGGACCAGCATCGCCCGCCCGGCCAGGTCCCCCAGCGACTCGGCGGCGGCGGGGAAGCTGGCAGGGTCGGTGCTCACCAGGTGGCTCGGGGCCAGGTCGGCGAGGCGGGCGAGCCAGAAGGCGGTGAGGCCCGCCAGCACCCGGCCCTTGCCGGGCACGGGCTCGGGCAGGACCACGTCGAAGGCCGAGATCCGGTCCGACGCCACCATGAGGAGGTGGTCGTCGTCGATTTCGTAGATGTCCCGGACCTTGCCGGAGTAGGAGCGGGTGAGCGACATCAGGCGTCCACCTCGTCGAGAGCGTCGATGGCCAGGTGCGTGTGGCGGAGCGCCCGCTCGAGGCTGAAGGCCTCGTCGAGACCCCGCTGGTCCAGGGGGACCTCCGGGTCGGCCTCCACCACCTTGCGCAGCGGCTGGCCCTCCTCGAGGGCCAGCCGGGCGTCCCGCTGCACCACACGGTAGGCGGCGTCCCGGGACAGCCCGCCCGCCACCAGGGCCAGCAGCAGCGCCTCGGAGAAGACCAGCCCGTGGGAGGCCTCCAGGTTGGCGAGCATCGCCTCGGGGTGGACGACCAGCCCCTCCACGAGGGCGGTGGCCTTGCGGAGGAGGTAGTAGGCGAGGTGGCTGGCATCGGGCAGGATGATGCGCTCCACCGAGGAGTGGGAGATGTCCCGCTCGTGCCACAGGGCCACGTCCTCCAGGCCGGCGGTGACGTGGCCCCGCAGGACACGGGCCAGGCCGCACAGCCGCTCGGACAGCACGGGGTTGCGCTTGTGGGGCATGGCCGAGGAGCCCTTCTGGCCGGCGCCGAAGGGTTCCTCGGCCTCCCCGACCTCGGTGCGCTGCAGGTGGCGGATCTCGGTGGCGATGGTCTCCACCCCGGCGCCCACCGCCGCGCAGGCCCACAGGTACTCGGCGTGGCGGTCCCGGGGGACCACCTGGGTGGCCGGCGCCGGCCGCAGCCCCAGGCCGGCGCAGACGTGGGCCTCCACCGCCGGCTCGACGTGGCCGTAGGTGCCCACGGCCCCGGAGACCTTGCCCACCGCCACCGCCTCCCGGGCCCGCCGGAGACGGGCACGGTCCCGGTCGGCGTGCAGGCACCACAGGGCCAGCTTGGTCCCGAAGGTGGTGGGCTCGGCGTGGACCCCGT
>DASQQH010000294.1:0-4865 GCA_035643555.1 Acidimicrobiales bacterium
GGACCGACCGCCCTGATGGACGGTGGCCCGGATCAACCGGTCGATCGCCGGATTGGCGTAGCTGCCGGAGTTGGATCCCGCGTTGGTGGCGAAGAGCTGATCCCCGCTGGGATAGGGGTCCACGCCGTAGGTCCAGCCACCGCCCCAGTTGGCGATCTGCCAGGAGCAGCTTGCCTGCTGGGGACGGCAGGGGGAGGCCGTGCTGACCACGCTGTTGAACGGCGCCTTGGTGAGGTGGATGCGGATGCCCACCTTGGAGGCATCGGAGGCGAACGCCTGCATCTCCTGGCGGACGTCGGGGGTGCCCGACGCGAACGTGAGGCTGAGGCTGAGCGGGGTCCCGGCGCGGATCCCGGCACCGCACTGGCCCGGCCCGTTCCCCGGATGCCCGCAGGTGTCCACCCCACCCGGGTGGACGCTCCAGCCGTGGCGCCGGAGCAGGGACGTCGCTCTCGCCGTGCTGTGGGGGGTAGGGGACGTGGGACTCAGCGGGGCTCACGTAGGGGTTGGACGGCCTGGTGGGCACCGGGCCCGTGGTGGGATGGCCGTAGCCGTGCAGCGCCCGACTGGTGTAGGCGGGCTGGTCGACGATGTACTGCAGGGCCTGGCGGGCGTAGAGCTGGTTGAAGATGGGGCCGACCCGGGGGTTGTGGAAGTTGAGCACCATGTAGGTGATGCCCCAGGTGTACCAGGGGTCGGTGCGGTAGCCACTGCTGGCGAGGGCCTGCTTCTGCTGGGACTCCTGGAGGGGCAGGTAGCCGTAGTCGATGGTCGATCCCGACCGCAGGGCCGACAGCTCCGAGGACGCCGAGGTGAAGGGCCGCTCCACGAACTTGGCCAGCTTGGGCTTGTCCGCCCCGGAGTACCGGCGGTTCGGGACGAAGGCGGCATAACCGTCGTTGTGGTACGTGGTGAGCATCCAGGGGCCGTCGACCACCTTCCACAGCGGATTGCTCCCGTACGTGGCGGTGTCCTTGGCCTGGCTGGTGAGGAACCGGAAGACCTTTTTCGCTCCCGCGGTCGTGGTGTCCGCGCTCCCCACGGGCGCCGTGGCCGAGGTCTTGTCCCACACCCGCTGGGGAAGAGGCGTGATCTGGGAGAGTTGGTTGTAGGTGAACCAGGTGGGCGAGTACGGGGCGTTGAGGGTCAGGGTCAGGGTGCGCTCTCCGGTGACCTTGACGTGGGTGACGTTGTCGGGGAATTCGCCGGGCGTGTAGCCGGCGAACGAGGTCTTGTTGGCCTTGAGGAGGTTGATCCAGAACGTCACGTCCCGGGCGGTTACCGGCTGGCCGTTGGACCAGCGGTACGGCTTGAGGGTGATGGTGACCTTCCGGTTGCCGTCGGTGTACACGGGCTTGTGGGCCAGGCTCAGGGCCTCGTTCAGCACGGGATGACCACCCTTGCCGATCCAGTAGAGGGACCGGTACATGAGGCGCTGGAACTGCTCAATGTTCGCCACGCTGTAGTGGGAAAGGCCCAGCATGGGGAAGATGTAGTCGGGCTTGGTGCCCGGGCGTTCTGCGAACGTGGCCGTGCCCCCCCGTATCGCCGGCGCATTCGAGGACCCCGATGTGGTGGCGTTCGAGGAGGTGGCCCCCGAGCCCTTGCCGCAGCTTGCGAGCACCAGGGCGACGACCAGCGCCATCACAAGGGATGGCAACCGGGACGCGGGGCCCCTCATGGTGCGATTCGACCCGAGATCGCCACGACCACCGCCATCGGAGGTGTGTTGCTAGCAGAGGAGGTCCGTGCGAGTCCACTTGAGGGCGCCGGAGAACACGGCGGTATGGTCACGTCCCTGAAGGAGGCGAGGCCAGGACATGGACACGGCGATGGCGGAAGGACTGGCGGACCTGCTGCTCGGGGGTGTCGCCCGGGAGTTCCCCAACAAGCCCGACCATCTGGTGCTCGCCGCTGAGGACCTGGCCCTGCCCAGATCGCTCCATCCCGCCTTCTACGGCTGCCTGGACTGGCACTCGGCCGTGCACTCCCACTGGGCGCTGGTTCGGCTCCTCCGCACGGTCCCCGGGCTGCCGCAGGCCCCCAGGGTCCGGGAGGTGCTGGGCGAGCATCTGGGCGCCGCCAACCTCGAGGCGGAGGAGGCCTATCTGGCCCATCCGGAGCGGGGACACTTCGAGCGCCCCTACGGGTGGGTCTGGCTCCTCCGCCTCGCCGCCGAGACCGCGCTCCTGGGCGACGCCGATGGCCGACGGTGGTGCAAGCACCTCGAGGGCTTGGTCGACCTGGTCGACGATCGGCTCCGCACCTACCTGCAACGGCTCCCCTACCCGGTACGCACGGGTACCCATCCCAACACCGCCTTCGCCCTGGCGCTCGCCATCGACAGCGCCAGGATCCTGGAACGGCCCACCCTGGAGGCCAACGCCGCGGCGACCGCCCGGCGCTTCTACCGGGCGGACACCGCCTATCCCGCCCACTACGAGCCCGGGGGCGCCGACTTCCTCTCCCCGGCCCTCGTGGAGGCCGATCTCATGACCCGGGTCCTCGACCAGGAGGGCTACGAGCGCTGGCTGGTTGGGTTCCTGCCGGGACTCGCCAGGGGGCAGCCCGCCACGCTGTTCCATCCACCCGCCGGCGTGGATCCGGCTGATCCCACCATGGTCCACCTGGACGGTCTCAGCCTGAGCCGGGCCTGGTGCCAACGGCGCGTTGCCCGGGCGCTGCCCTCGGGTCATCCCCTCTGCGCACCCCTCCTGGACGCGGCGGCCCGCCACGCCCGCCACGGCCTCGCCCGGGTGGTGAGCGGCCAGTTCATGGGCGAGCACTGGCTCCCGTCCTTCGCCGTGTACCTCGACCTCGACCTCGAGCCGTAGGGCCGGGGAGGGCGCGGTCCCCCCGGGTGGCGGGGGTGGCGCTGGACCGGGGACACTGTGATGACCTGGAGCGGCGGGGGTCCCGACACGGGAGGCGTGATGCGGCGACGCCCAGCTTGGACATCGCCGAGGACGTCTGCCCGAGAGGCCGCCGAGGCGTACCCGATCGGGATCCGGGGCGGGGGCGCGGAGGAGGCGGGGGTCGTCCCCCGCGCCGACCGCCCTCAGGTGGACCACCTGGCCCGGCCCCTGGGGCCTGGTCCTCCCCACCGTCGATCCGGGCCGGTCCGCCGGCGAGGTCCCGAGAGGAGCGAGTCAGTGCCAACCACCCCTGCCCCCATCGCGACGGGCCCCTCACCGTCGGCGCCGTCGTCGACGTCCAGCCACCGGTGCCATCGGGCACCTGGGCGACGGGCGATCCCCGGGACGGGCAGGGGTCACGCCGGGGCGCACGGCGGGTCCCGGGCCCACCCCGCCCCGTGCTCGACAGGGCGGTCCGCGTCCCTCGGCGCTCCCGGTCCCCTGCGGCGGGGACGTCGCGCCGTTGGCCCACTGGGCGTTGTCGGTCCCACGACCACCTGGATCGAGGTCGGGACGGGGGTCACCACCTCCCACGGGGCCATCGCCAGCGGGTGTGGCGGCGTCGTCGCCCTGACGGCGGGCGCCGGGACGGAGCGCATGCCGGGGCCCCGGCCATGACCGGGTCCCCCGACGTGATCGTGGTGGGCCTGGGGGGCATGGGCGCCGCGGCCACCTACCACCTCGCCCGTCGGGGACTGGCGGTGCTGGGCCTGGAGCAGTTCGGGCCCGCCCATGACCGCGGGTCGAGTCACGGCGGGTCGCGGGTGGTGCGCCAGGCCTACTTCGAGGACCCCTCCTATGTCCCTCTCGCCCGTCGCGCCTATGACCTGTGGGCCGAGCTCGAGGCCGCGTGGGGCACCCCGCTGATGCAGCTCACCGGCGCCGTGATGGTGGGGAGCGACGCCAGCGAGGTGGTGGCCGGCACCCGCCGGAGCGCCGAGGAGTGGGGCCTGGCCCACGAGGTGCTGTCCGCCGACGAGGTGGGTCGGCGCGTCCCGACGCTCGCCCCGGGCGCCGACGCCGTCGCGGTCTGGGAGCCCGCCGGTGGCTTCGTGCGGCCCGAGGAGGCGGTGCGCGCCCATCTCGGCCTGGCCGAGCGCCATGGCGCCCGCCTCGCCTTCGGCGAGACGGTGACGGGTTGGCGGAGCGACCGGTCCGGGGTCCGGGTGGACACCACGGCCGGGCGGCACGACGCCGGCCGCCTGGTGGTGTGCCCCGGGGCATGGGCGCCCTGGCTCCTGGGCGGCCTCAACATCAACCTGGTGGTGGAGCGCCAGGTCCAGTACTGGTTGTCGCCGGAGCGTGGGATCGAGGCGTTCCTTCCTGACCGCCACCCGGTCTTCTTCTGGGAGGACGAGGCCGGAGGCCAGCTGTACGGCTTCCCCGCCCACGAGGGGCCCCGGGGTGGCGTCAAGGTGGCCTTCTACCACGGGGGTGCCGCCTGCACCCCAGGGTCTGTGGACCGAACCGTCCACCAGCACGAGGTGGATGCCCTGACCGCGTTCCTCCGTCCCCGGATCCCCGCGCTCGGGGGCACCCTGCTGCGGACCGCGGTGTGCATGTACACCAACACCCCTGACCGGCACTTCGTCGTCGGGCCCCACCCCGGAGCGCCCCGGGTCACCGTCGCCTGCGGCTTCTCGGGCCACGGCTTCAAGTTCGTGCCGGTCATCGGCGAGGTGATCGCCGATCTGGTGATCGAGGAGGCCACCCCACACCCCCTCGCCGCCTTCGACCCCGGCCGCGCCCTTCCGCCGCCGTGACCGCGGCGGGCGGGGACCGCCCGCCGCGCTGGTCGAGTGGTCGCCCCTGGTTGGTGGGCGGACCGCCCGGGGCTCTGGGTCCCCAGGCGGCGAGCACCGAGGTCCGCCATCCCCGGTGGCCGCCAGCGCGGCCTGCCGGCCCGAACGGGGACCGCGGGTCGGGCCCTGGGCGACAGGGATCGACGGC
>DASQQH010000295.1:0-2593 GCA_035643555.1 Acidimicrobiales bacterium
ACGCCCTGGGGGTGGCGGCCGGCGCCGTCGCCCTCCTGGCGTGGGTCATGTCCCGGGCGGGGGTGTAGGTGGTGGCAGCCCTGGGCCAGCACGACTACCTGCTCACCAGCATCGTGGGCCTGCCGGCGGTGGCGGCCTTCGTCGTGGCCCTCCTGCCGGGGGCCCGGGCCCGGCTGGTCCACTGGGTGGGCGTCGCGGCGGCGGTGGCCGGGCTCGGGCTGGCCATCGCCATCGGCGTCCTGTTCCGCCCGGGCGTGGCCGGCTACCAGATGGTGGCGGACTACTCCTGGATCGGGACCTTCGGGATCTCCTTCCACCTCGGCGTGGACGGGATCTCCCTGTTCCTGGTGCTCCTCACCGCCGCCCTGTTTCCCGTGGCGCTCATCTGGAGCGGCGTCCGGGAGAACACCAAGGGGTTCGTGGGCTGGATGCTGCTGCTGGAGTCGGCCTGCATGGCCAGCTTCTTGTCCCTGGACCTGTTCCTGTTCTTCGTCGCCTTCGAGACGACCCTGGTCCCCATGTACTTCATCATCGGGGGCTGGGGCTTCGAGCGGCGGGGGTACGCGGCGATCAAGTTCTTCCTGTACACGTTTCTCGGCTCCGCGCTGTTCTTCGTGGGCATGCTGGCGGTGGTCTTCCTCCACCAGCAGCACACCGGACAGCTGACCTTCAACCTCGTGGCCCTGTCCCGCACCCCGGGCGTGCTGGGGGGCGCCGGGACGTGGCTGTTCCTGGCCTTCACCGCCGCCTTCGCCGTCAAGGCCCCGGTCTTCCCCTTCCACACCTGGGCCCCGGACGCCTACCGGGAGTCCCCGACGGCGGGGGTCATCGTCCTGGCCGCGGTCATGGCCAAGCTCGGCACCTACGGGATCATCCGCTTCGACTTCAACTTGTTCCCCAGGGCCAGCGTCGACCTGGTGCCCCTCATGCTGACCCTGGCCGTCATCGGCATCCTCTACGGCGCCGTCGTCGCCTGCCGCCAGCGCGACCTCAAGTGCCTCATCGCCTACTCGTCCCTGTCCCACATGGGCTTCATCGTGCTGGGCCTGTTCGCCCTCGACGCCCAGGGCACCTCCGGCAGCGTGATCCAGATGCTCAACCACGGGCTGTACACCGCGGCCCTGTTCCTGCTCATCGGGTGGATGTACCGCCGCTGGGGGACCTGGCGCATCACCGAACTGCGGGGGGTCCAGCGGGTCACGCCGCTGCTGGCCGGGGCCTTCACCGTGGCCATGATGGCCTCGATCGGCCTGCCGGGCCTCAACGGCTTCGTCGGTGAGTTCCTGATCCTGCTCGGCACCTTCGTGTCTCACCGGTGGTGGGCGGTGGCGGCCACCGTCGGGGTGATCGCGGCGGCCCTGTACCTGCTGTGGGCCTACCAGCAGGTGTTCCACGGCCGGCCCCGAGGGGTGACCGCCCAGCCCGCCGGGGCGGCGGTGGGGCCACCGGGGGAGCGGGGACGGGTCCGTGACCTCTCCGGCCGGGAGCGCCTGATCATGATCCCCCTCCTCCTGGTCATTGTCTTCCTCGGCGTCTACCCTCAGCCCGTGCTCGCCAGGATCACGCCCTCGGTCCAGGCCCTGGTGGCCCACGTCGAGCACGCCGACCCGGCCTACGTGGCACCCCGGGTGAGTTCGGGGAGGGCCCCGGCCTCGGCGGTCGCCGGCGGAGGGGGACGATGAGCGCCGCCCTCCCCCTCCTCGTCGGGCTGGCGGGCCCCACGGGCTCGAGCTCGAGCTCGAGCCTCCCCCCGATCTCGCTGCCCCATCTGGCCTACACCCCGGTCATGCCCGAGCTGATCATGGCCGGGGGCGGGGTCCTGCTCCTGGCGGTGGCCTCCCTGCTGGGGCGGCGGCTGTCCACCTACGCCTGGGCGGCGTGGACGGTGGCGGTGAGCCTCGCCGCCATGGGGTGGACCTGGCTGGTGCTGTGGCGCCAGGTCATGGCCCACGGCAGCTACACGGCCATGTCGGGCGCCCTGGCCGTGGACGGCTTCTCGTTGCTGTTCTTCGTCCTGGTGGAGGCCTCGGTGGCCCTCGGGGTCACCGTCGGTGCCGCCTATCTCGCCCGGGAGGGCACCACCGGCCCCGAGTTCTACATCCTGGCGATGCTCTCGGGGTCGGGGGCGATGTTCATGGCCGCGGCCAACGACCTCATCCTGATCTTCCTCGGCCTCGAGATCCTGTCCATCCCCCTCTACATCCTGGCCGGCTTCAACGCCCGGCGGGCCGAGTCGGGCGAAGCGGCCATGAAGTACTTCGTGCTGGGGGCCTTCTCCTCGGCCATCTTCATCTACGGGATCGCCCTGACCTACGGGGCCACCGGCACCAGCAACCTGGCCCACATCGCCTCGTTCCTGGCCACCAACGTGGTCACCTCCAACGGCCTGCTGCTGGCCGGCCTGGCCCTCCTGCTGGTGGGCTTCAGCTTCAAGGTGGCGGCGGTGCCCTTCCACACCTGGACCCCCGACGTCTACCAGGGGGCGCCCTCGCCGGTGACGGGCTTCATGGCCGCCGTGGCCAAGGCCGGGGGGTTCGCCGCCCTGCTGCGGGTGTTCTTCTCGAGCTTCTCCACCCTGCGCCTCGACTGGCAG
>DASQQH010000296.1:0-2033 GCA_035643555.1 Acidimicrobiales bacterium
TGGCCCCGTGACCGGCCCGGGTCCCGCCCGCCAGCCCGTGGGCGACGCCGACCGTGACAGCGCCTACGTCGACGCCTCCGGCGGCGACAGCCTCTCCCGGCGGGAGTGCCTGGACTACCTGGCGATGGCCGACCTCGGCCACCTGGCCCTCTCCCAGGGCGCCCTGCCGGTCGTGGTCCCGGTCAACCTGGCACTCGTCGGCGAGGAGGTCATCGTGCGGACCCAGCCGGGCTCCAAGCTCGTCGCCGCCGCCCTCCACGCCGTGGTGGCGGTCCAGGCCGAGGGCGTGGCACCCGACCGACGGCATGCGTGGAGCGTCCTGGTGCAGGGGGTGGCCCGGGAGGTCACCCACCCCGACCAGCTGGCCTGGCTCCGCCGGGAGGGCCCCCGCCCGTTGGTCCCCCACCGGGGCGGGCACTTCATCGCCATCCCGACCCAGCTGATCTCCGGCCGCCGCTTTCCCCTGCGGCCCGAGGACGACGGGCGCTTCCACGAGCTGTGACCCCGTCGGGGCCCCTTCCGGGCCCGGAAGGGGCCCGTGCTACGCTCCGGCGGACGTGACCGGCCTTGGCCGCAGGCGTCCGGGTGTGGCGCGCCGCCCCCCCGGGGAGCCCGCACGGCCACGTCGCTCGGCGACGGTGGACCCGGAAGGAGCTGAGCAGATGACCGACCAGAAGGCAGGGGGACACGCCCTGGCGCCCGGGCGCCGCCGCGGTGGCCCCTGGCGGCCGGGGACCACCGGCGCCTCGGGCCCGGGGAACCGGGGGTACTAGGGGCCATGGCCACCGACAGCTTCGGCACGCGGGACCGGCTGGCGGTCGGGGAGACCGCGTACGAGGTGTTCCGCCTGGACCGCGTGTCGGGCGCCGCCCGGCTCCCCTACAGCCTGAAGGTGTTGCTGGAGAACCTCCTGCGGGGCGAGGACGGGGTGGGCGTCACCGCCGCCCAGATCGAGGCCCTCGCCGGGTGGGACCCCTCGGCCCAGGCGAGCACCGAGATCCAGTTCTCCCCCGCCCGGGTGCTCCTCCAGGACTTCACCGGCGTGCCCTGCGTGGTCGACCTGGTCGCCATGCGGGACGCCATGGCCGCCTTCGGTGGCGACCCCGGGCGGGTCAACCCGTCGATCCCGGCCGAGTTGGTCATCGACCATTCCGTCATCGCCGACGTGTTCGGCCGCAGCGACGCCTTCCGGGTGAACGCCGACCTGGAGTTCGCCCGCAACCAGGAGCGCTACCGCCTGCTCCGCTGGGCCCAGCAGGCCTTCGACGGCTTCCGGGTGGTCCCCCCCGACACCGGGATCTGCCACCAGGTCAACCTGGAGTACCTGGCCCGGGTGGTCTTCGCCGAGGAGGGGCCCGACGGGCCCCGCGCCTATCCCGACACGCTGGTGGGCACCGACTCGCACACCACCATGATCAACGGGGCGGGCGTCCTCGGATGGGGGGTCGGGGGGATCGAGGCCGAGGCGGCCATGCTCGGCCAGCCCGTGAGCATGCTCATCCCCCAGGTGGTGGGCCTCAAGCTGACGGGCGAGCTGTCGGAGGGGACGACGGCCACCGACCTGGTGCTGACCGTGGCCGAGCTGCTCCGCCGGACCGGGGTGGTGGGCAAGTTCGTCGAGTTCTACGGGCCCTCGGTGGCCACCATCCCCCTGGCGACCCGGGCGACGATCGGCAACATGAGCCCCGAGTACGGCTCGACCTGTGCCATCTTCCCCATCGACGACGAGACCCTCACCTACCTCCGGCTCACCGGCAGGCCCGAGCACCAGCTCCGCCTGGTCGAGGCCTACGCCAAGGAACAGGGCCTGTGGCACGACCCCGACCACGACCCCCGCTACAGCCAGTCGATCGAGCTCGACCTGGCCACCGTGGAGCCCTCCATCGCCGGACCCAGGCGTCCCCAGGACCGCATCGGGCTCAGCCAGGCCCGCCACGCCGTGCAGACCGCCCTGGCCGAGGAGGCCGGGGGCGCAGGCGAGGGTGGGCGCCTCGACGAGGCGGCGGCGGAGTCCTCCCCCGCCAGCGATCCCA
>DASQQH010000297.1:0-2094 GCA_035643555.1 Acidimicrobiales bacterium
CGACGACCCCCTCCTGGTCCGTGCCGACGGCACCTCCTTCTCTCCCGAGGCCATGCGACGCCTGGTCGTGCGGTGGTACGAGCGGGCCGGCGTCCGCCGGCGGCCGAACGTCGCCGTCCACGCCCTCCGCCGGACCTTCGCCACCCAGGCCGTGGAGTCCGGGGCGACCGTCGTCGAGCTCCAGGCCCTCCTCGGCCACGCCTCCCTGGAGACCAGCCGCCGGTACCTGGCGGTGGTGGGCCAGGGCCTGGAGGAGGCGGTGGCCGCCCACGCCAGCCGGCGCCTCCTGCGGGGCCCCGGCACCCCGGGCGGCGACGCCTGAGCCCTCGCCCCGGCGGCCCCCTGGACAGGCCACCGACGCGGACGGCCCGGTGCCGGGGTGCGCCCGGAGCGGTCGGTTGACAGCGATGGTCTTCGGGGTGGCCGACCGGCCGCCACGTCGGGCCTGGCCCCCGGGCACCCGGTGCTGGAGGTGGCGATTGTCGCCCGGGTGTGTCAGGTCAACCGGGAGGCCCGCGTCGCCGAGGCGGCCCCGCAGAGCGGCCGTCGCCCCCTACTGGGCCGATCGACCCGGTCCCGGGCGTTCGCTCCCGATCAGCACGCCCTCCCCCGCCCTGCCCGCCTCAGGACGAGGGCCACCCGGCCCACGGCTGCGCCGTTGGAGCCGCAGGAGCAGGTACGCAACCAGGGCGACGGCGGCCGCGGCGATCAGGTAGACCTCGTAGCGGACGAGCTGGTGATAGAGGACGTCGATGTGGCTGCCCGCGACGTAGCCGACCGTGGTCCACAGCCCCGCCCAGAGCGCCGCTCCCAGGGCGTTGTAGGGGAGGAACCGCCGCAGCCACGCCATCCCGGCGATACCCGCGATGATGCCGTTGGCCTGGCGGAGGCCCTCGATGAACCGGGCCACGGTCACCACCTTCCCCCCGTGGCGGTGGAAGAACGCCTCGGCGTGTGCCAAGCGCTCTGGGGTGAGGAAGACGTAACGCCCGAAGCGCAGGGCCAGCTCCCGTCCCCCGAAGTGACCGATCCCGTAGCCGATGTTGTCGCCCACCACCGCGGCGACGAAGGCCAGGGCGGCCACGGCCACCACGTTGAGCCGCCCCGCACCGGCGTAGACCGCGGCGGCGATCAGAACTGTCTCCCCCGGAGCGGGCACCCCGAAGTCCTCGAGGAGCACCAGGCCACCCACGGCCAGGTAGCCGTAGTGGTCGAGGATCGGGGCCAGGGTGTGGAAGATGCCCGGCAGCTGGGGGGAGGCGGTCATGGTGCACGCTCCCGGTGGGCACCGATGACCTGGGCGCCCCCGGTGGAAGGACTCATGCCCAGGTGTACCCCGAGCACCACGAACCCGATCGCTCCGCACACCAGGCCCGGCCAGGCCCAGGCCCAGGCCGCCCACGGCGAGCGCCCCCACCAGCGGCGGCCCCCGGGCGTCGCCCAGCTCCCTGCCCACCTCGGCGGCGCCCATGGTCTGACCCAGGCGACCCTCGGGGGAGGCCTCCGCCACGGCGGCGAAGCCGAGGGGGTGGCGAGGCCCACCCCTGCCCCCACCACCGCGGCTGGGGCGACGACCACTCCGACTCGCTCGGGACCAGCCTCGACCAGGGCTGCCGGGTCGGCCCAGCGCTCGAGCACCGCCAGGTCGGCGGCCCCGAGGTCGCCAGCCAGAGGGCTCACGGGCATCAGCTGGCGGACCAGGTCCTTGATGCGGACCTTGTGGCGGGCGGCCTCCTGGGCCAGATGGTCGGTGACCCGCACGCGCGGGTCCAGGGCGGCTCGCTCCTCCCCGGGCAGCTCCAAGGGCTGCAGGCCGGGCGAGGCGGGAGAGGAACCGACCCAGGTCGGCCGCCTTGGCCGAGGGCACCCGGTGCACCACACGGCCCCGGGAGGAGAGGTACACCGCGACCCGCAGCCAGGCCGGCCCGGTCGGGGCCACCACCACCTCCAGGGCGGTGCCCTCCTCCGCCCCGGCCAGGGCCGCCTCCTCCACCTGGGCAAGGCTCTCCCGAGGCGGCCAGCACTTGGCCTTGGCCACTACCTCGCCGGCCTCGTCGAGCACCCTCACCGTGTGGGCGCTGGCGATCCCCCGGT
>DASQQH010000298.1:0-3611 GCA_035643555.1 Acidimicrobiales bacterium
AGGATGGCCCTGTCGTCGGGGTCGGGGAGGTCCTCGAGGACCGGGAGGGCGCCCGGCAAGATCAGCCCTGGCCCCGGCCCACGATGGCGGCGATGTCCACCAGCCGGTGCGAGTACCCCCACTCGTTGTCGTACCAGCCGAAGACCTTGGCCAGGGTGCCGCCGTCGTCGGTGGGCATCGCCATGGTGAGGGGCGCGTCGAAGGTGCAGGAGGCCGGGGAACCCACGATGTCGGTGGAGACGAGCGGCTCCTCGGAGTACTCGAGGACCCCGGCCAGCGGCCCGGAGGCCGCCGCCGCGGCGAAGGCCGCGTTGACGGTTCCGGGGTCGACCTCGGCGCCCAGGATGGCGGTGAAGTCGGTGATCGAGCCGCAGGCCACGGGCACCCGCAGGGACATCCCGTCGAGGCGGCCCTCCATGGCCTGGAGCACCAGGCCGGTCGCCCGGGCCGCGCCGGTGGAGCTGGGGACGATGTTCACCGCCGCCGCCCGCGCCCGGCGCAGGTCACTGTGGGTGAGGTCGAGCAGGTTCTGGTCGTTGGTGTAGGCGTGGGCGGTGGTCATCAGCCCCTGGCGCACGCCGAAGGCGTCGTCCAGGACCTTCACCATGGGCACGAAGCAGTTCGTGGTGCAGGAGGCGTTGGAGACCACGGTGTGGCGGGTGGGGTCGAAGGTGTCGTCGTTGACCCCCACCACGAACGTGGCGTCGACACCCTTGCCCGGGGCGGAGATGACCACCCGGGACGCCCCCGCCTCCAGGTGGGCGGCCGCGGCCTCGCGATCCCGGAACAGCCCGGTGCTCTCGATCACCACGTCCACGCCCAGCTCGGCCCAGGGCAGGGCCTTGGGGTCGCGCTCCGAGAGGACCTTGATGGTGTGGTCCCCCACGGCGATCCCCGCCGGGGTGACCCGGACGTCGGCCGGGAGGCGCCCCTGGGTCGAGTCGTGGGCCAGGAGGTGGGCGTTGACCTCCGGGGAGGTCAGGTCGTTCAGCGCCACCACCGACACCTCGTCGCGGGACAGCGCGGCCCGGGCGAACATCCGCCCGATCCGGCCGAACCCGTTGATGCCTATCCGCACGGTCATAGGATCCCTCCTGCCCCTCGACGCGGCCGGCCCTCAGCCATCGCTTCTCCCCCCTAACGTTCCCTCATCCCAGCAAATCCAACAAGGTCGCTGCCAATTTCCCTGCGTCGTGGGCCTTGCCGTGGGGGCGGGCCACCGGGCGGTCCACCCACGGGAGGCGGGGGCGCCCCAGGGCCATGGCGCTGGTGTCGCACAGCACCACGTCGGGCACCACGCCGTGGGCCACCAGGGCCTCCACGTGGGCGGCCACGTCGTAGCCCTCGGTCTCGGGACGCTGGGCCCGCAGGTTGCACACGTACACCCGACGACCCGGACTGGCCTGCACCGCCGCCCCCAGCGCCGGGACGGCCACCGCGGCCAGCACGCTCGTGTACAGCGACCCCGGCCCGATGACCACCTGGTCGGCCCGGGCCAGGGCGTCGAGGGCCTCCCCGGGCGGCTCGGGGTCCGGCGGCACCACCGACACCCGGGTGATGCGCGCCGAGCGCATCACCCGTACCTGGCCCTCGATCTCGCCCTCGCCGGTGGTGGCCTTCAGCACCACCGGGACCAGGGTGGCCGGCAGGACCCTCCCGGCGGCACCCACCAGGGCCTCGGCCTCGGCCAGGGCGGCGAGTTCGTCCCCCGTCACCGCGCCCAGGCCCGCCAGGACCAGGTTCCCGAGGGCGTGGCCGGCCAGCTCGCCGGCGCGGAAGCGGTGCTCGAAGGCCCGGACCCACACCGAGGACGGGTCGCCCAGGGCGACGAGGCACTTGCGCAGGTCGCCCGGGGGCAGGATGTCGAAGGCCTCCCGCAGCCGCCCGCTCGAGCCGCCGTCGTCGGCGACCGAGACGATGGCGGTCACCTCGGCCGCGTACAGCCGGGCGGCCCGCAGCACCGCGGCCAGGCCGTGCCCACCACCCAGGGCGACCACCCGGGGACCGGTGACGTCGGGTGCCGCCGTCACCGGTCCAGGTCCCGGTGGTGGACCACCGGCTGGTAGCCCCGGGCGCGGATCCGCCGGGCCAGCTCCTCGGCCAGGACCACCGAACGGTGCCGGCCACCGGTGCAGCCCACGGCGATGCTCAGGTAGGACTTGCCCTCCCGCACGTAGGCCGGCAGGAGCAGGCCCAGGAGGTCGTCCAGCTTGTCGAGGAAGGACGTGGTCTCGGGGTTGTCCAGCACGAAGTCCCGCACCGGCCGGTCGAGGCCGCCGTAGGGGCGGAGCTCCTCCACCCAGTGGGGGTTCGGCAGGAACCGACAGTCCAGCACCAGGTCCACGTCCAGGGGGATGCCGTGCTTGTAGCCGAAGGACACCACCGTGGTCTGCATGGCCGTGGCGTCGTCGAACCCGGCGAACAGCTCGATCAGGCGCTCCCGGAGCTGGTGGACGTTCAGCTCGCCCGTGTCGACGACCACGTCCGCCTGGTCCTTGATGGGGTCCAGCAGGCGGCGCTCCTGGGCGATGGACCCCACCACCCCCTCCTCGGCGGCGAGGGGGTGGCGACGCCTGGTGCCCTCGAACCGACGCACGAGCACCTCGTCGGAGGCGTCCAGGAACAGCAGCCGCACCCGGGCGCCGGTGTCCCGGAGGCCCTCCAGCGCCGGGCTCACCGCCTCCAGGTACTCGCCCCCGCCCCGGCCGATGACCAGGGCCACCCGCTCGGTCTCCGACCCGGGCCGACCGACCAGCTCGGCCACCTTGCCGATCAACGCGGGGGGCATGTTGTCGATGACGAACCACCCCAGGTCCTCGAACACCGCCGCCGCGGTCGACCTCCCCGCCCCCGACATGCCGGCGAGGATCAGGAACTCGCTCATGGCCACCCCATTGTGGCACGGGCGCCCGGCCCGCCCCCGGGGGACCAGGACGGCCCTCGGCCCATCACGCCAGGACCCCCGGGCCGACCAGCTTCTCGGCCACCAGCATCAGCAGGCGGGGGATCGTGGCGGCCTGGCCGTACTCGGCGGCCCGGGCCAGGAACCCCGGGGGCGGCGCCGGCTCCTCCAGGTGCACCACGACCAGGCCCTGGGCGACGAGGCCGTTCACGTAGGTGGCGAGGGGCCGGTGCACGAAGGGGATGTGCACCCCCTTCTCCACCTCCTCCAGCACCTCGTCCTCGACCAGGTAGGGCCCGATCCGCCAGTACTGCTCCCCCAGGATGTGGTCGTCCACCCACCCGCTGCCCGGGGTCTGGAGCAGGGGATGGTTGAGCAGGAACAGGAACCGGCCTCCCCGCCGCAGGACCCGGCCCACCTCGGCCAGGGCCCGGGGGGCGTCGGCGATGTGCTCGAACACCAGACACGCCACCACGGCGTCGAAGGCCCCGTCGGGGAAGGGCAGGGCGCCCCCGACCGCCTGGGCGTAGGCGGGGGGGGACCCCCGGCGGCGGGCCTCGGCCACCTGGGCCCGGGCCGGATCGACCCCCACCACCCACCGACCGCCGGCGGTCGCCCGGCGGGCCACCTGGCCCTCCCCGGTGCCGAGGTCCAGCACCCGCCCGTCGCCGGGCAGCCAGGCCGCCACCAGGGGCAGGATCTGCTCGAC
>DASQQH010000299.1:0-3306 GCA_035643555.1 Acidimicrobiales bacterium
GGCGGCGCAGGTCCACGCCGATGGTGTGGAACGACTCTCCCGAGCGGTAGAGGAGGTAGGCGACGAGGGCCACCGGTACCAGGACCTGGGCGACGCCCACCAGCTGGTAGGCAAGGTCCAGGAGCGGTCGGTGGGGGGTGACCGCCGGGGCGATGACCGCCTGCTGGCCATGGAGGCCCCGACCGGCGGTGAGCGCCTTGACCAGGTCCAGGACCGCCCGGACGGCGTCGGCGCCCAGCGACAGGGCCAGGACCAGCCAGATCTCGGCGATGAGCGCTCCTCGCCCGGGCATCGCCGGGGCGGCCGCCCGGGCCGGTGTCGCCCGGTCCCCGGCCCCCCGGGGGCCGAGGGCCCCCTCCGCGGGTCCCCCCCCGGTCCCCGCCGGTGCCTCGCTCACCGCCACGACGTTACCGCCGCCAGCGACCGTGGACGGGCCCGTCGACGGGTCCGGGTGCGGTGTGGCCCGGTTGCCGGGCCACCGCTCCCCGGCGCGAAGCTGGACGTATGGGCGACGGCGTCTCCACCGAGGCTCCCGAGATCGAGCGTGTCCGGGGCTGGGTCCACACGGCGACGAGGATCCTGGCGCTGACCGGTGCCGGGATCTCCACCGACTCGGGGATCCCGGACTTCCGGGGGCCACAGGGCGTGTGGACCAAGAACCCCGCGGCCGAGCGGACCTCGAGCCTCCAGCACTACCTGGGGGATCCCGAGGTGCGACGCCAGTCCTGGCAGAACCGCCTTCACCACCCGGCCTGGTCGGCACGGCCCAATCCCGGCCACGCCGCCCTGGTGACCCTGGAGCAGCGGGGCCAGCTGGCCGCCCTGGTGACACAGAACATCGACGAGTTGCACCAGCGGGCGGGCAACACCCCCGGGGTGGTGGTCGAGCTCCACGGGACGATGCACCACGCCCTGTGCTGGTCCTGCGGGGAGCGGACCCCGATGCCCGAGGTCCTGGAGCGGGTGCGGGCCGGGGAGGAGGATCCGGCCTGCCACTGCGGGGGCATCCTCAAGTCGGCCACCATCAGCTTCGGCCAGAGCCTCGATCGGGAGGTGCTCGACCGGGCCCAGCACGCCGCGGCCACCTGCGACCTCGTGCTGGCGATCGGCTCCAGCCTGACCGTGCACCCCGCCGCCGGCCTTGTTCCCGCCGCCTGGCAGGCCGGTGCGCGGGTCGTGATCATCAATGCCGAGCCGACGCCCTACGACGACCTCGCCGACGCCGTCCTGCGGAGCCCGACGAGCGAGGTGGTCCCGGCCATCGTCGGCTAGAGGGCGGTCACCACCCGCCCCGGTGGACGACCTGGTCGAGGGGCCGCCGGCCCCGGTCGGCCGACGGTGAGGGATGGTCGGGCGCGGGGTGGCCGAGGGCCACGCCGCCCAGGGGTCGCCAGCCCGCGGGGACCCCGAGGCTGGCCAGCAGCTCCGCCTCTCCCCGGAAGATGCCGAGGAAGCACGCCCCGAGGCCCTCGTCCACCGTCGCCAGCAGCAACAGCATGGTGGCGAAGGCGGTGTCCACCAGCCAGTAGGGGACCGGCCAGGCCTCCGGAGCCTCCAGCCCGGAGCCCGCCTTGTCGGCCTCGGCGTAGCGGTCGAGGTAGACCTGGCGGTTGGCGAGGGGCACCACCACCACCGGCGCCGCCCCCAGGCCCGGCCACCGTCGGGAGCTGGCCCGCCACGCCGGGGTGGTGACGCTGCGCCAGAACTCCCAGGTCTGCTCGGGGCCCTCGAGCACCACCAGGGCGTACCCCTGGGCGTTGCCCGCGGAGGGACCCCGACGGGCAGCGTCGAGCACCCGGTCCAGCGCCTCGGCGGGCACCGGCCGCCCGTCGAAGGCCCGCACCATGCGTCGTCGCCGGATGAGCTGGGACCACTCCACGGGTCCGACCCTACGGGGCGGGAATGTCGACCGAGGAGGTAGGGTTTTCACTAGGTACCGAGTCGCCATCGCCACGAGAGGCTTCCCCCATATGCCGAGCTATCGAGAGCTACTCGCCCAGGCCAAGGCCGGGATCGAGGAGGTCGACACCGACCAGGCCCAGGACCGCCAGGGACGGGGTGCGCTGTTCCTCGACGTCCGGGAACCCGACGAGTACGAGCAGGGGACCATCCCCGGCGCCGTCCACATCCCGCGGGGCAACCTGGAGAGCCAGGTCGAGGGGCGCCTCCCTGACCGCGACGCGCCGATCGTCGCCTACTGCGCCGGCGGGGCCCGCTCGGCCTTCGCCGCCCAGACCCTCGGGGCGCTGGGCTACACCGACGTGGTCTCCATGACCGGCGGGTTCAACAAGTGGAAGGACGAGGGCCGGGCCTGGTCGGTCCCCCGCGCCCTCACCCCCGACCAGCGCAACCGCTACCAGCGCCATCTGCTGCTCCCCGAGGTGGCCGACACCGGCCAGCAGCGCCTCCTCGACGCCAAGGTGCTGCTCCTGGGCGCCGGCGGCCTGGGCTCCCCCGCGGCTCTCTACCTGGCCGCGGCGGGTGTGGGCACCATCGGGATCATCGACATGGACGAGGTGGACACCTCGAACCTCCAGCGCCAGGTCCTGCACAGCATGGACCGGGTCGGGGAGCGCAAGGTCGACTCCGCCAAGAAGACCCTCACGGCCCTGAACCCCGACGTCAACGTCGTCACCTACGACACGCGCCTGGGCGCCGACAACATCGTGGACATCATCGACGGCTACGACGTCATCCTGGACGGGACCGACAACTTCCCCACCCGCTACCTGGTCAACGACGCGTCCCTCATCAAGGCCATCCCCGTGGTGCACGGCTCGATCTTCCGCTTCGAGGGCCAGGTCAGCGTCTTCTACCCCTATGAGGGTCCCTGTTACCGGTGCTTCGTGCCTGAGCCACCCCCCGCCGAGCTGGCCCCCTCCTGCGCCGAGGCGGGGGTGCTCGGGGTGCTCCCGGGGATCATCGGCTCCATCCAGGCCATGGAGGCGATCAAGCTCGTCCTGGGCCTCGGTGACCCCCTGGTCGGGCGGTTGCTCGCCTACGACGCCCTGGAGGAGACGTTCCGCACCTACAAGATGCACCGGGACCCCTCCTGCCCGGCCTGCGGGCCCGACGCCGGGGAGATCGTCATCGCCGAGTACGACGATCTGTGCATGCCCCACTCGGGTCCCGACCGCGCCGAGGCCGTCGCCGGCTGAGGCCGGACGGCCCGGGTATCCCCCGGTTGGGCGCAGGGCTGGCCTAGCCTGCGGTCGTGTCCCCACGGAGCGCCCGCACCCGGACCACCAGCTTTGGCGTCGGCCGCCGGGAGAGCCACGACGCCAGCGCCTTCTACGGACGTGGGCT
>DASQQH010000300.1:0-4415 GCA_035643555.1 Acidimicrobiales bacterium
GTGACCGAGACCCTCGATGAGGTCCCACTCAGGTTCTGGACGAGCAGCTGGCGCTCGGTCTACGACTACGACACCCGCGGCGCGGAGGAGATGTTCGTTGACGAGATCGCCCGGGCCATGGGTCAGGATCCGGTGGCATTCAGGCTGGCATTCCTGAAGTCGACCAGGCTGACGACGCTGCTCAAGAAGGTGGCGAAGGTCGGCAACTGGGGACGGCGGATGCCTCCCGGCACGGCACAGGGCGTCTCGGTGGAGCCCAGGGACAAGTCGGCGGGGGCCTGCCTGGTGGAGCTGGACGCCTCCGGGCCCGGGACGCCCCGCGTGACGAAGGCGGTGATCGCCGTCGACGCCCGCCTGCCCGTCAACCCCCTGTCCATCGAGGGCCAGATGATGGGCGGGCTTTCCGACGCGATCTCGGTGGTGTTCTCGGCGGGGAACCGGATCGTGAACGGGCTGCCCATCGAGGACGGGTGGCACCAGTTCGGGTGGGCCCGCCAGGGCGACTACCCACCCGAGGTGCAGGTGTTCGTGATGCCCCGGGACGACGTGAAGCCCGGTGGGATCGGTGAGATCGGCGTCCCCACCGCGGTCGGGGCGATCGGCAACGCCTACGCCCGGGCGACGGGGGTCAGCCCCCGGCAGTTCCCCATCCATCCGGTCCCCATCCACCAGCCCGTCGCACCCGGGCGGGTCGCCACCTCGCCGACCAACCCCTTGCCCTCCCGCCATCAGCTGTACGACTACTGAGGAGCAGCCGTGCCCTCCTACCGCTTCGTGGTCAACAAGCAACCGGTCACCGTGAACGTGCCCGGTGACATGCGGGTCCTGTGGGTCCTGCGGGATGTCCTGGGACTGACCGGAACGAAGTACGGCTGCGGGATGGACGAGTGCCGGGCGTGCACCTGCCACGTCGACGGGCGGGCCTTCGCCACCTGTTCCACGCCCGTCTCCGAGGTCGCCGGCCATGAGATCACCACCATCGAGGGCCTCGCTGACGGCGATCGGTTGCATCCGGTCCAGCAGGCGTGGCTCGACCAGGACGTGCCCCAGTGCGGCTACTGCCAGCCCGGCCAGATCATGACCGCCGCGGCCCTCCTGAGGGTCGTCAAGCACCCCAGCGACGCCGAGATCGACCAGATCAAGAACATCTGCCGGTGCGGGACCTATTTCCGCATACGGGAGGCGATCAAGGCCGCGTCCACCAAGATGCACGGGGCCGGGTAGGCCCTGGCGGCCCCCGGCCGTCACCCGCGGGTCGAGGCCGGATCCGACGCCGATCACACCGGGGCATCCGCGCAGCGTCGAGCGCCCAGGTGGCCCTCCCAGAGGGACGCCGGTCGCACGTGGCGCCCGACAGGACGGCCATCTGGGACGTGGCACGCAACCGTGCGGGGACACCGACCCCAGCACGGGCCGCCCGTCGGGGGCCGGGGGCCCGGCCCGGGTCGGATTCCCCGCAGGCGGCAAGGTCCCGGGGCCCGATGGCCACCACCATGTCTCGGTGGCGGAGGTGTGGCCCTGGACGGGGGGGCACCACGCTTCCTCCTCGGGGATCCTGGTGCACCCCCCCGGGCCAGGTGGGAGGCGCCAGCGCCGGGCCGTGCCGCCGGAGCGCCCGGCGGTGGCCGGCACGGTGCCCGGGCCCGCACCCACACGACCCCGTGGAGGGGAACCGATGCCTCCACTCCCCGGGCGCCACCGCCCACCACGGGGGGCGGACCGGGGTTGCCTTTCCCCCAGGTCAGCGCCGGCGCCGAGGGCCTCCCCCTGGTCAGGCACCTCTACACTTGCGATGTGGCTACGCACCGCTATCCCGCCGATCGCGGGCTCACGGCCCGGATGGGCGGGACGATGTTCCTCCTCCTGCTGCTCTACGTGGCGTTCATGGGCGCGCTCATCGCCGTGGGCATCTCGTTCGTCTTCGTCATCGTCATCGCCGTCGTCCTCGGTTTCTGCCAGTACTTCTTCTCGGACCGGATCGCGCTGTTCGCCATGGGGGCCAGGGAGGTGAGCCCCGAGCAGGCCCCCGCGCTCCACGGGGTCGTGGACCGGCTCTGCGCCATGGCGGACATGCCCAAGCCGCGGGTGGCCATCGCCGAGGTGGACATGCCCAACGCCTTCGCCACCGGCCGCAGTCCCAAGGCCGCGGTGGTGTGCGCCACCACCGGCATCCTCCGCCGCCTGGACGAGCCGGAACTGGAGGCGGTCCTCGCCCACGAGCTCTCCCACGTGGCCCACCGGGACGTGGCGGTGATGACCCTGGCCGGCTTTCTCGGGGTGGCGGCCGGGCTCCTCACGCGGGTGGGGCTCTACGCCGGGATGTTCGGCGGGTTCGGCGGCGACGACAGCCAGGGGGACGCCGGTGCGTTCGCCTTCCTCGCCATCGTGGGGATCTCGATCCTGGTCTATGTGCTGAGCTTCCTGCTCACCCGGGCGCTGTCCCGGTACCGGGAGCTGTCGGCCGACCGGTCCGGCGCCGTGTTGACCGGCCGCCCCTCCACCCTCGCCTCGGCCCTGGTCAAGGTCAGCGGGGAGATCGCCCGCATCCCCACCCGGGACCTGCGGAGCGCCCAGGCGTTCAACGCCTTCTTCTTCGCCCCGGCCCTCACCCGGGGCCAGAACCTGGCCCAGCTGCTCTCCACCCACCCCAGCCTGGAGCGCCGCCTCG
The DNA here is from genome assembly GCA_035643555.1 of Acidimicrobiales bacterium. Classification (GTDB taxonomy): domain Bacteria; phylum Actinomycetota; class Acidimicrobiia; order Acidimicrobiales; family JAJPHD01; genus DASQQH01. The sequence goes on from DASQQH010000300.1 coordinate 2,669, forward strand.
ACCAACTGTCCCGCCTGGAGGCGGAGCTGGAGCGACCCCAGTGAAGTTCCTGGACGCCCTCTTGGGGCGGACCCAGCCGGTGAAGGCGGACCTGGACGCCCTGTTCGCCCTGCCCTCGGCGGCCATCACCCTGCAGGCGGCCGCCGGCCTGGTCTCCTCCGGCCAGGCCGGCGTCTGCTACAAGCCCGGCTCCGGGCGGGGGTTCGCCGCCACCCAGGAGGAGCTGGACGAGGTGCTCCGGGTCGACTCCGGCGAGCGCGGCTCCAGGGTCCACGAGGAGGTGGACTCCTACGGCTACCGCTGGGTGGTGGTCGAGCACCCGCTGCTCGAGGACCTGGTCAACCGGGCGCACATGGTCAACGCCACCCTCCAGGATCGCGGCTACGGGCCCCAGCTCCTGTGCTCGGTGTTCGCCTTCGGAGAGGACGCCGACCCGGCCGGGGCCGGGCAGGTCGAGCTGGAGTCGGGCGGGACCGACCGCGCCCCGGCCGGGGCGGGCGGTGGATCCACCTACCTCGTCTACCTCTACAAGCGGGGCACCTTCTACCCCTTCGCCCCCAGGGGCCACGAGCGGCGGGACCAGGAGCTCGAGCTGCGGCTCCGGGGCATGCTGGAGAACGAGCTCCCGGTCGAGGAGGACCTCACCCGCTGGTTCCCCCTCTGGGGCCTGCCGCTGCGCTGAGCCGACGGACCCGGTCAGCGGACGGCGAAACCCTCCTCGCCGCTCGGGTCCTCGGTGCTGATGTCGACCTCGGCAACGGCGGCGGCACGGGGTCCCACCCGGCACCAGGCCACCATCTCCTCGACGGCCTCGGGAGGCCCCTCGAAGACGGCCTCGACCCGGCCGTCGGCCCGGTTGCGGACCCAGCCGGCGAGCCCCAGGTCCTGGGCGCGCCACTGGCAGGTGGCCCGGAAGCCAACGCCCTGCACCCGGCCGCCGATCACCACCCGTCGCCTGCGCCGCTCGCCCCGCACCACCGTCCACTCCTAGCCCGGGCGACCCCACCCGCGCCACCCCGCCGGCGACGACCGCCCCCGCCCCGGGCCCCGTTGGAGCTGTGCCCCGCCGCCCGGCCAGACTGCAGGAGGAGGTGATGGCCGTGAGCCAGGTGTTCGAGGTGGACCGGGCGGACCGGGGGGCGGCCCAGGTGGTGACGCGCCTGCGGGCGACGTTCGACGCGGGGGTGACCAGGCCGCTCGCCTGGCGCCAGGACCAGCTTCGGGGCCTGCGCCGCCTGGTCGCCGAGGGGGAGGACGAGCTCCTCGACGCCCTGGCGGCCGACCTGGGCAAGCCGGCGACCGAGGGGTTGCTCACCGACCTCTCCTTCGTGCGGGCCGAGGCCGACCAGGCGCTCGAGGGCCTTCGCCACTGGATCCGGCCCGAGCGGGTGAAGGTCCCCCTCGTCCAGCGACCGGGCCGGGCCCGGGTGGCGCGCGAGCCCCTGGGGGTGGTCCTGGTCATCGCTCCCTGGAACTACCCGGTCCAGCTCCTCCTGGCGCCCATGGTGGGGGCCCTGGCGGCGGGCAACTGTGTGGTCGCCAAGCCCTCCGAGCTGGCCCCGGCCACCTCCGCCGCCCTGGCCGCCCTGGCGCCCCGGTTCCTGGACCCGGCGGCGGTGGCCGTGGTCGAGGGCGGAGCCGAGGAGACCCAGGACCTCCTCGGCCAGGGCCTGGACCACGTCTTCTACACCGGCAACGCCCGGGTGGCGCAAGCGGTGCTGGAGGCTGCGGCCCCCCACCTCACCCC